>JARDZI010000098.1 GCA_029240935.1 Clostridiales bacterium | reverse complement strand
CTGGAAAGGCAGATACTATGCCTAGAACCAGGGGTACCAGGCAATTAGAGTCAACAGGAAAATACCTTCTTGGACTGGAAAAGGTTTCGGTAATGTCGGAAAAAGCATCAAAGTTCGGTATAAATAACTTTCTTGATACATTATGGGCAAATCGTACTGTAAATGATAATGGTTTCATTGTTGTAAGCAAACAAAGTGCAGAGGATATATTAAAGTTTAAAATTGAGGGATATCCAAGTTCTGGTGATTATATACAAAGTATAATTAAGCATACAAATGATTTTAACTTTTATTCAGATAATTATAAGCTTATTGATGTTTTTATTAGGGAGAACTCAGAGGGAAGAAATGTAGTGTTACCATATGTTGAGATTAAAGATGATAGATTGAAGGTCACAGGCCTTGCCCTATTTAAAAAAGATAAGATGATTAGAAGCATAGGAATCAATGAAGCAAGAACACTAAATTTACTTCGAGAAAATAATGTTAGAGGAATTATACAATTAGTAAAAAGCACTAAGGAATATTTATCTTTCTCTGGAACTTCAAAACGAAGTGTAAAGTGTAAGAGGGAGGGAGATAAATTTATATTTGATATAAAACTGAAGCTAGAAGGAGAGGTGTTGTCAAATTCAATGTATAAGAATATTGTTGAAAATCCAGAACAAAAAGGGAAAATAGAAAAGGCTTTAAGTAAAGAAGTTGAGACATTGAGTTATGATTTCATTAAAAAGATGCAAAATGATTATGAAGTTGATTGCCTAGAATTAGGAAGGTGTGCAGTTGAAGAGTATGGAAGAAGAAAGAATATTGATTGGAATGAGGTAATAAGTCAATCAGAAATAAATGTTTCTGCAGAGGTTATTTTAACTGAAATAGGCAGAGGGGATTTTTAGAGGAAGGGAAGTAATAAAGCTTCTACCCCTAGTTGTTATGCAACGAAAGGTAGAAGCTTTACCAGTATGATTATGCTATTAAGCTTTTTTAACAGGGATCTGTATCTCAGTAATATAGTCATCAACTGACTTAACTGACCATTCACCTTCTATATATATTTCTCTGTTAGGACCACAAGGGGCATACCCATTTCCCTCTATCCACTTAAGAATTGCATTGTATGCTTGACTTAAGGTTTCATAGCTACCCTTGTGTATGGCGCTAGCCATAGAGGTGCCTTCAATTTCTCTGTACTTTATTCTATCTGTGCTTGGAATTGGATTAGATACCATTTCAACAACCTCAATATCAACCTGGCTTTCCTTATAACCTGAGTCATAGTAGATTACCATGCAGCCTGGAAGTACTTTTGAATTATTCTTTTCTATATGTGCTACAAGCTCTCCCCATAGATGTCCCTGGTCACCATAGTTTTTAACAGTGTCTCTTAAGCATGCTCCCATAACAGGAATAACCTGTTTAATTATTACATCATATTTCATAATTGAGTCCTCCTCATTCAATATTTTAATCAGGGAATTAACTTTTCTTTTCCTTTCCTGTCCAATTCGGATGCTCTCACCAAGCTCCATATCCTTTAAATTCAGCATATCAATAAGCTCTTTAGTGGATAGTTTGTTACTTATAATATAGGATATTTGATTCAATGAGAATCCAATGTCTTTAAGGAAAAGTATCCTGTTTAATAGTGGAAGTTGATCTGCTGAGTAGTATCTGTAGCCTGTCTCATTGTCCACCTTTACTGGTCTGAATATACTAATCTCGTCGTAATACCTTAATGTCTTAATTGGAACCTTAATAAAGTTTGCAAACTCACCAATTCTAAACATGTTTTACACCTCACAACCTAGATTTCATGGCCACAATTAAATAATAAACCCTCCAGTAAATGGAGAGTCAATAAGCAAAATAAATTTTTTTAGGAAGGTTAGAATAATTTTTTTAATTCTTTAAAATTATTTTTATTGAACATTATAAATCTTTTAATTAAGCCAAAATCATCCTTAAAACTGCTTTTACTATTAAACTTGGAGTTTAAAAATACCTCAACAAGCAGGCAGCCAATGGATAGAGTTATATAAAAATCCTTAATGTCAGCAACAAATAAATTATTAAGCATTAAGAAGTCTAAGCTTCCTCCAAAAAACATTTTGTCAATCATAGAGCAAACAATTCCTGAGAAGCATAAAACGAATGTAATATTACCCCAGAAGGAAGAACCATTTTCTTTTACATGAAATCTAAATATTTGCACTACTAATGGAATAAAGATTATGTTGATTAATAAAAATATTTTTATTCCTAATGTCAGTCCAAATCTTGAAGCACCCCATGACCCTGAAGTGTTTAATGTAGGATAAAAATATAACCAATCTGCTATAAGTTCATAACTTGACCCTATGTTTGGAGCACTTCTTATTATTAGTTTAGTGACCTGTTCAATTATTATTAAAATGAAAATTATTAACACAATTTTTTTAGAGTTAAATCCAGAGGTAATCTTAAGGGATAAGGTATAAAAAATAACAGCCATAAGGGATAGGAATAATGCTGGTGCAATTAAATTTATTAATATTCCATAGATACCTTGTATATTTCCGCTAAATAGTTCTAAAATATAGTAGACCAGCCACATTGAAACAAAAATACAAATTACTTTCCATAGAGGGTTTTTAAACATTAATTTCATAATGAACTCCTTTTATTAAAGATTCTATAAAAAACTACTAAACATACTGTTTAGTATAATCATATTATATTAGGTAGATATTAGAAATACAAATATAAAAAACCCTTCTATAACCAGCATGATAATTTGCTAGTAAATTTAGCTTTATATAGATAGTGTAGAAAGTTATTTAAAGTAAAAATACTAAGGATGTATTTTATTTATCTTAGAAATGCTCATCCACAATATCTTTAAAAGAAACCTATTATGTGTTACAATAAGTCATAAAATGTCGAAAATTACAACTATAAACCTTTGACTTATAAAAGATAATAGGGGTGATTAGATGGGGAGGAAATTTATTAGCTTGTGCTTACTGTTTTTAACATTGGCACTTTTTTTATTAATGGCACCTGTACCAAATAGACAAGCTTCCTACATTATTGAAGCACGGGATATGACCCTTTTGAACAATGAAGCTATGTCAGTAAAATTGGCTGTAACATCTAATTCAACTACTTTTTTAAAGCCAGTTTTTGAAAGCTCCTTTATACAGTACTGGTATTGCCAAAATTTTGACTCAAATAGGTGGAAGCAGGAGTTAACCATGTTAAATGATGTTGGAATAAATGAGATTATACTCCAAACAATTGGAGATACAAAATCCAAACATGTAGTTTATCCAACCAAACTCCTTGGCTATACACACAATGAAGTAGACATGCTTGAAAATGTCCTTGCTGAGGCAGATTTACTCTCAATGAAGGTAAGGATAGGAATAGGTTTTAATGATGAGTGGTGGGATAAAAGAGCCACAGATTTATTATGGCTTAACAATGAAGCTGCAGAAAACATAGCAATTATTGATGAAGTCGTAGAAAGGTATGCATATCATCCATCCTTCAGTGGATGGTATATTCCACATGAGTTTTGTCAGTTTACTGCATTAACAGACAAGGAACAATCATATCTAAATAGTTTTTTCAAACAAATAGCATCAGAAATAAATCTCAAAAGTCCTGAAAAGGACATAATGCTCTCTCCTTTTTATTATGGAAAGCTTTCCTTAAAGGTTCTATTACCAGTTTGGAGCTCAATGCTTAATAATATTTTAAATGGGACAGGCATAGATATATTAGCTCTCCAGGATTCAGTTGGTGTAGATTATAATTCCACTGATAAGTTAAATGATTTATACTTTTATACTAAAAAGGCAACAGATAAAGCAGGAGTAAAACTCTACTCTGTCACAGAAACCTTTAGCACTACATCATCTGGGAATACACCAGTATCTCAGGATAAAATTTCAAAACAGCTCTCTCAAGTAGAACCATATGTTGAAGGCTTTGCAGCCTTTAGTATAAATCATTTTCAAAACGCAAATGAACCTTCACAATCAGATTATTATGATGCATATTATAAGTATTATTCCTCAAATAAATAAGTTTTATCGCCTCAGGTCACAGGGAAACCTCCGAAAAAGTAACCTTGCATAAAAAATATGAATTTTAAGCATTTATGGATTTCATAATAAAGATAAAAAGGCTCAACTTTGTATGATATTTTTGAATAAAGGGCTTTTAGATACACATAATTTGATTATTATGAAAGTTGTATAGTCGTAAAATTCACCGTTTTTTAAAAGTGGTCTTTTTTCGTAGGTTTCACATGCACCATAAAATCTTGACATATTTAGATTAGAGGAATAAAATGGTATTGATAATTATTATCAATATGCAGATTGGAGCAGATTAATGGAAGCAAACAAAGTATTATTTGCATTGGGACTTACACTATTTGCTGGGATTTCCACGGGTATTGGGGGACTTTTCACATTGTTTTGGAAGAAAACAAATACAAAGCTTCTTTCAATTGTACTAGGGTTTTCTGCAGGAGTTATGATTTATGTATCCTTTGTAGAAATTCTTACAAGTTCAAATAAACACCTGGTTAATAGTTTAGGTAATAATCTTGGACAGTGGATTACTGCTGCATCATTTTTCGGGGGGATATTCTTAATTGCAATCATTGATAAACTGGTACCATCCTATGAGAATCCCCATGAATCTCATAAGGTTGAAGAAATGAATTATTGTGATAATTCAAAGAGAGATAAAAAACTACTTAGAACAGGATTTATGACTGCACTAGCTATAACTATTCATAACTTTCCAGAAGGAATAGCTTCATTCACATCTGCAATAATGGACCCCTCACTTGGTATAGCAATAGCAGTTGCCATTGCCATTCACAACATACCTGAGGGTATTGCAGTAGCTGTACCTGTATACTGTGCTACAGGAAGCAAAATGAAGGCATTTAAGTTATCTCTTCTCTCTGGGCTCTCTGAACCTTTGGGAGCATTGGTTGGATATTTTGTACTAATGCCTTTTTTAAACGATACTGTGTTTGGAATACTTTTCGGAGCCATTGCAGGTATAATGGTTTTCATCTCCTTTGATGAGTTATTACCTTCCGCAGAGGAATATGGAGAACATCATCTGTCAGTTTTAGGACTTATTTTAGGAATGATGGTTATGGCAGTCAGTTTGCTTTTGTTTAATTAAAAAGCATCATACCTTGGATGTTAAGCTCTAAGGTATGATGCTTTCTAATTATAAAATATTATTCGATTTATTATATATAATTAATGATGATTTTATATTATAGTGACAGGATCACCTGTTTCCTATTCTACCTGAGAATGTGTAATGGGTAGGCATGGAAGTCTGCTACTACGGTAGGGACAGTATTTATAATCAGGTAACTACTTTTGAAATTGATTTGTTTTCCCCATTTTATATGCTAGCTTTATTATTGATTGTTCCTCCATGGTCATTTTATGGTTAAAGGTTTTCTCAAAGTGCATAATTAATTTTTCTTTATCGAGAGTTGTTTTTTTGCCTGTGTGATCTGGTATTTTTGAATCCTTATCCAAGGCATATACACTAGGCTTTATTTGGTCATTATTGATTTTTTTGAATATTTCTGCAGTATACCATGCATCATAAAAAGCATTATGAAATTTGGTTTCAAGTGGAATTTCTAACAGCTCCACAGCATTTTTTAGCCCTATTTGACCACTATGTGAGGAATTAAGAAGCTTTGAAGCATATAGCTGTACATTAATACACTCCTTGGGAATAAGTGAGGCATCTAATTTATGAAATTCTATATTCCTAATTAGTTCCTTAATATCGGATGTTCCCCATACACAAAGAACACTCTTGTCATCAAGTAATTTAACAAATTCCTTATAAACTTCATTAAAAGGTTTAGCTGTACTTAAATCTTTTTTACTAATTTTAGTCATACGTTTTACATATGGATGAATTCTAGTATATAGTTTTGGTTTCACCAATCTATCAAATTTCCCTACTTCCACAAGTTTATCATCAAGCTTTACAGCACCCAAATCTATAATCTCAAATGGGCAATCAGGATTAGGTCCCTTTGAATTTTTGGTAAAGTTAAATGGCTGATTAAATTCCAAGTCAAATACAATGTAGTTCATTTTTCTACTCCTAAGTATCCTTTTATTGTTTATTATTTCATTAAAATAGAAAAATATCAAATTTTATAGACTAAAACAATATAGAACTTGAAAATACTACTAGTTATACCCAATTATATGGCTTCTCATTATGACTATTTTTTATTTGTACCCTATATAGTTTTAAGGATATAATATTAAAATAGAATAATAAGTAAAAATGGGTACTTAAGGGGGATTATTTATGCTGCTTAGAATACTTCATACAAATGACCTTCACAGCAGGTTTGAGAATTTTGCTAGGGTAGTAACTAAGATAAAGGAAATTAGAACAGAAAATACACTTGTTTTGGATGCTGGGGACTTTAATGATTTTTCCAGAATTGAGCTGCAGGGCACTGCTGGAAAGGCTGGTTGCAGCCTTTTGAAGCTTGGAGGATATGATGCAATTGCTGTAGGAAATAACGAAGGCTTTTCAGGTAAAGAAACAATTGAAGCCATGACCTCAACAGGACTTATAACATTTTTGTCAAGCAATCTTTACAAGAATAATATTGAAAGTATAGAAGGGTTGAAAAGGAGCATCATCATTGAAAGAGCTGGACTTAAAATACTTATAATTGGAACGACACCCCAATTTAATGAGTTTTTCATACTTGATAATATGTACGCAACAGATCCTCTTGAAGAAATAAACAGAGAGATAGAAGAAAATAATGGTAAGTATGATATGTGTATTCTATTAAGCCATCAGGGTATAAAAGAAGACCTTATTATTGCAGAGAAGGTTAAGGGTGCTGATATTATAATTGGAGGTCACAGCCATACGCTTATGGAGGATGCTTCAATTGTAAATGGAGTAATAATTCATCAGTCAGGATCCTATGGTGAGTATCTTGGAGTGATTGATGTGGAAATAGAGGACAATCTTTTAAAGAGCTATAAAGCTCAAAACATCAAGCTTGATGGTGTGTTCCAGGATGAAGAAATATTGGATGAGCTTTTGAAACAAAAGGAAATTGCAATAACCAATCTCAGTATACCATTATATAAAGTGGATAGGGATATTTGGCACGATGTTATTGAAGAAAATCCAATAACTAACCTACTTGCAGATGGACTTAGAGCTGTTATGCCCTGTGATATTGGAATTATAAACAGTGGAGTTATAAATGGTGGAATAAAAAAAGGAAATGTTTCAAAGAAAAAACTTCTTGAAATAAGTCCATCTCCATTGAATCCAACATATATGGAAATAAAAGGATCTGATATTAAGGAAGCTCTAAGGCAGTCCTTACAAGCGGATTTTTGTCTTCAGGATGGAAAAGGCTCTGGTTTTAGAGGAAGATATCTTGGTAGGCTGCATATTTCAGGCGCTGTTATAGAGCATGATGGCAAAAACATCCTCAGAGTAATGCTTGATAATGGGGAGATGGAGGATGAAAGGGTATACAGAGTTGCAACCTCAGATTATCTTCAAAGAGGCACCGGATATACAAGCCTTGCAAATAACACAAATGTAAAATATAATGCCGAATATATGAGAGATACATTGGAAGAATACTTAAAGCATGTGGATTATGTGGATAAGTGTTTCAAAGACAGGTGGATAAAAATATAATAGATAATGATATACGTGAACTACCCACCACTTTAGAAGTGGGAGCCTCTTGGTTCCACGACTTTGTAACCTCAGTCTCCCCAAGCGTGACTTCGGGCAGTCCCTGCCCTAGATGCCGTTGTACGGGTTTTTTATTACCTTAGATATTTTACGCATGGAAGGAACAAACTCCTCCCTTGGTTTTCCCATTCAGAATTTGACGGTTTCTCCATGCAACCTTATGTATCTAGTTATCAAAGAACTATCGTATACTTAAGATAGCACAAGTTTATATATTCCTCAAGGGTCACCAATTCATCCCCTACCTTAGAGGATAGGGGACTTCTTTAGCATCCAATATATCTACATTATGGTGTGTCTGTCCTAGTCCATTATAAAGTAAGGAAGATTTTAGGGTTTTCTATTATTTCCTTACCTGCTTTGATAATTGAATCCATGGCAAGTGATAATTCTCCCTTTTCATCATTTAAAACATTATCAAAACTTTCTATAAAATAATCAATTTCCTCCTTATTAACAATCAATGGAGGTTCTATTTTTAATACCTCAGGGCTGTTTGATGCAAAGCTACACATGATCCTATGTTCTTTTAGAAGCTTTGCAAGTATTACAGAAATCATGAATTGTTTTACAGCACTTCCAGGGTATTTTTTTATACCCCCTAATTCAACTCCTATTAATAGTCCCCTGCCTCTTATGTCAGTTATTATTTTGTGATTTGACCTTAGCTTTTGCAGACTGGAAATTGTATAATCCCCAAGTCCTTTTGCTCTTTCAGGGAGTTTTTCATCTTTTATAACAGATAATGTTTCAATGGCACAAATACATGCAAATGTGTTTCCGCCATAAGTTGTGCTTAAAAGACCTGCATTCGGCAGCTTTCCATAGGTATCATCCCATAATTCTTTTTTTACTGCTATGCATCCAATGGGGATAATACCTCCACCTAATGGTTTTGAAAGACATAGTATATCAGGAATAATGCCCAACTCCTCATAAAAGAACATGGTTCCACATCTTCCAAGTCCAGTTTGTATTTCATCTAGTATCAATATAATTTCATTTTTGCTGCAGAATTCTCTTATCTTTTTAAAATATCCTTCAGGAGGAATAATAATACCTGCCTCTCCCTGGATTGGCTCTACAAGAAATGCAGCAACTTTATGTTTTTTAGCCACCTTTTCAAACTCATTGTAATCCTCAAATGGTACCTCAATAAAGGATTCATAAAAATAATTGTAATTTTCCTTTACCTTATTGCCTAAGGCAGAGATTGAGCCAAGGGTTTTTCCATGGTAACCTCCTGAACAGTAAATAACAATACCCTTACCCTTATACATTTGAGCAAGCTTTAAAGCTTCTTCAACCGTTTCTGTACCACTATTAGTAAAGTGACAAAATGGAAGCTCATAATTGGTTAAGCTGCTAATGTTGTTAGCAAGTACACCATTGTATATATTAATACTTTCTCCTGCAAGGTTTGGTTTATTGAAATGGTTTGTTAAAGCAGCTATTACTCGAGGATGGTTGTGACCTAAATTTAGAGCTCCAAATCCTCCTGTAAAATCCATATATTTATTTCCTTCTTTATCCCAAAGATACATACCCTGTGCTCTTTCAAAGTGGATATCAAGTCCAGTCAATTTAAATGAATTATATAATGCATTATTGAAGTGGTTTTTATACAACTCATCTACCTTGTTTTCAGTTAAGTTATCAGCTTCACTAAGATTTATAAACATATATACACCTTCCTTATCAATATATTTCTATGTTTCCCAGTTAATAAAAGTTTATTTAAGTCAATGGAAAGCAAGCTTGACATTTTATTTGTAAGATGTTACTATAATAATGGAAAGTATACTTTACATTATTATAGGAGGGGATGTTTTGAAAAATAGGCTTGAAGAAATTAGAAAACAGTGTGATATTACACAGGAAGAGCTTGCAGATAAGCTTGAGGTATCAAGACAGACTATAGGGTCCCTTGAAAATGGAAGATATAACCCATCTATATTACTTGCATTTAAAATTGCTAGATTCTTTAACTTGAGTATTGAAGAAGTTTTTATATATGAGGAGGTAGAAAATGAAAAATAAGAAAATTATAACTTATATTCTTTTACTGATTGTAGGAGCCGCATTGGTTTATATTGGGGGATTTGTAATCACAGGATTAAAATTAAAATCTATTTCAGGAGTTTGTATAGGAATAGGCGCTGGTTTATTTGGAATGAGCATTGGACAGATTATTATGATAAGAATTACAAAGAAAAACCCATCCTATGAACACAAAAATAATATTGAAGTGATGGATGAAAGAAATATCTATATTAGAAATACAGCTAAGGGCAAGGCATTTGATGTTATGGGTGTTGCTTTAGGTATATTAATGCTTGTATATGCTTTAATAAATGCAGATTTATTAGTTATCTTACTTTTAGTTGGGGTCTATTTATTTATATATGGAGTATATATCCTATATTTGTCAAAGTATTCTAAAGAAATGTAGTTATGAGAGCAATCAGTAAAAAAAATATTAGATAATGCGAAATATGAATTGAAACTAAAATAATGTCCAATAAATGTGAATTATGTGGATAAGTATTTTAATAAAGGTTAATAAAAAATGTGACGTTTGTCTAGGGATATAATTTTCTCAACAGACAAACGTCACATTTTTATTATAAAATTATATATATGAAACTTTTTACTATATTCAAAACTCTTATATTCGAAAGGAGGCCAAAAGATGGATGTCACCGGTGCTCAGGATTTATTGCTGAAAAGAATCAAGAAACATGATATGGATGCAGTTGTAGAATGGTTTGGAATAAGGAAGGATAAATATTATAGGATGGGCTGGTCCTATTTATATAATTCCTATGATATTGAGGATGTTTTTCATGGAACTATAATAAAAGTTTATGACAATATCCATCAGCTCAGGGAAGAAAGATATTTTGAAACCTGGGCAACCTCCATATTCATAAATGAATGTAAAAAGGTATTAAGAGAGAGAAAAAGGTCAGTAGATTTGGAAAACCTTGAAGAATCAGCAGCAAGTGAAGATACTTACATTATTGAGATTAAGGAACATTTAATAAATATTGAAGAAATATATAGGGAAGTAATTATTCTAAAATACATATCAGGCTATTCCCAGGAGGAAATTGCAGAGCTACTAAATATTCCTATTGGTACTGTAAAAACAAGAATTTACAGAGGTCTTAAATTACTAAGAAAAAATATGAAAAGGGAGGAGTTAGAGTGAACTGCTTTGAAATCCAAGAGAAGTTGATTGATTACATAGATGATAGGCTTGATAATAATGAAAAAGAATATATAAAACTCCATATTGAGAGCTGTGATGCTTGTAAAGCTGAGTACGAAGGAATTCTAGAAACCATTGGTTATATGCAGCAGAGCTTTGATAAAATTGTTGCTCCTAAAGGCTTCATGGAAGAAGTTAAAGAAAGCATTAAGAAACCAGTTAATCAGAGAATTATAGTAAAAAAACCAATAAAAACAATAATTATCGCCGCAGCAATAACTTTATTATTTACTATAACTGCCTTTGCAGCAGGGGGCTTTGACTTTTTAAAATGGTTTCAGGCAAAGAGCCTTCAGGAGAGCAAGTCCATGGAAGAACTGATTGCTAGCGGGTATGGAGAAAATGTAAACCTATCTGCCCAGGACAAGAATATTAAGTTTACCATAGAAAATGTTGTAGCTGATGATACATGTACAATACTTTCATATAGTATTGAAGATTTGAATAAAGAGAAAAAATATGTGCTAAGTAATTATATGAAGGAGGATTTAATAGAGGGAGAGTTTGCTTACCCCTTTGAGAATACAACAGATCCTTATATTATAGATTCTATTCTTTATTCTGATGTACCATATATCCAAAGGGGACTGATCAGATTAGAGCCAACTAAAGAAGAAAACTCCACAATTAGTATTACAATAAATCAATTACAATATGGTGATAAAATGCCCTTATCAAATGTAAAAGGGATCTGGAAATTAAATATACCAATAACAAAGCATAAAGTAAAAACCTATGTTCTTAATAAAGAGGTTGATATTGATGGCAATAAGGTAATTTTTAAGGAAATAAAAATTGCTCCTACTAATACAGCATTAACCTACTTCTATGTGGAAAATCAAAAGGGGTATAGTATTAGAAGCTTTGAGAACATTAAGCTCATAGCTAATGGAAAGGAATATAAACGAAAGTATATGGGGGTTGAGTACCTCAATGGCACTAATGGAAATCAAGGAATTACTATTGAGTTTGATTCCATGTATTTAGATGAACCTGATAATATAAATATATTTATAGGAGGTTATTCAGTAAATGTGTATAAGTCCGCCTATTATGATATTGATATAAACAAACCATTTCCACAGGTATTTGAGTATTTTGGCTCCAAAATATCAATAGATGATATAAAAGTTGGAGATGAGAAAACAGAAGTTACCATGTCTCAAACATTTGGGAAAAATAAGTATGAAGAAATCAATGCTAAGTTTAAGGTAAAGGGTCACCCATTTGCACATGGCATATACAGTGGTTTGGAATTTGAAAGCATTATTATTGATAAGAAGGGCAGGAAAGTTGATCCAAAGGATATGGATGAGGCAAAAACAAAAAAATTACAGCCAAGAACATACTACATAAAACAACAATTAATCCTTGAAGATTCCTCATATATTGAGAATCTCCCAGAGGAATATCATACTGGTAAATTTATACCTGTACAGCTTAGCATTCAGGGATATAAGGAGACCAGATATGTAAATGAGAGCTTTACAATAAAGCTGGAGGAATAGAGTAGGGGAGCCAGCCTGATTTCATGTACAGTATTTAGATAAAGATTAGCTATAAAGATTTTTTCTGTTGTAAGAATTATAACAAGGATTTACACTAAAGTTATAATAAAGAAAATAGAATGATTAAGTTTAGAAGGAGAACTAATATGATTGTTAGAAGTATAAACCCTTATGAAATCAATGAATTCTGCAGTGTTGGACTTAATGAGGAAAAGGCAATCAAGTTTAAGGAAAGAATGCTAAAGGCTTGGGAAGAAAAAAGGTCATATCCTGAATGGTGTTTTGCTGTAGAACAGGAGGGAAGGTTTATTGCAAGGGTAGCTTTTGATATATTTCCTTCAGAACCATTGAATTTAATGGTATGGGGACTTTATGCTCCAGAGGGATGTGATTATTTAAAAATTGGGGAAAGTCTTTTTTGTGGAGCCATTAAACAACTTGAAGGAAAGGGCTTTAAGCTGATCGAATATCATCTATATGGAAAGGATGATAGTAAGTTCAATGAAAACAAAGAACTTTTTCTTAGATCTGGTTTTGAAATTCAGCAGGAAAAGAAAAACTATATGTTTACTGAGGGACATATCCCAGAATTATCAGGTAGGTTAAATTTTAAAGCTTTAAGGGAAGTTGGAGAAAAGAAATATATTGTTGCTATGAAAAAAGTAACTGAAAAAACCTTGGATTCATATGATGAAAAGGATGTTAAGGAGCTAGGAGCTGAGGAGGCTGCTAGAACTTACTTTTATGGACTTAAGGACATTGATTTTAATGAGGATTGGTGGAAGCTTGCATATGAGCATAATGGGGAATTCGCTGGTCTTATTGTACCCCATAAATTTAACGAAGAGTTTGGTGCGATAAATTACATAGGTGTAGAACCAGAAAAAAGAGGGAATGGATATGTTAAGGATCTTCTAATTATGGGGACAAGTATTCTTAAGAGTGATGGAATAATGAAGATAATTGCAGATATTGATATTAACAATTTCCCTATGGAGAATGCTCTAAAAGAAATGGGATACAAATTTAATGAGAAAGAATTAGTATTAGAGATTAGGTTCTAAAAAAATAAATAATAGCCACCAGGATCATCCTGGTGGCTATTATTTATTAAAACCGTAGTGGCTAATGCCAACATCAGCTGAGGTATTTGTGGTATAGGTTGATTTCACTATTGTTGAAGATATTACTATAAACCACAATGACCTGTCCATGGAGGATCGACCACTACAGTTATCATAATTTGATCTCAGTATAAGCATTTTTGTTTATCTAGCCGGCAACTATTTGCTTATCCCTCTCCAGAATATGTTCACCTATCCATTTAACAACAAACTCAAGTAGTTCCAATATGTATAAATCCTGATTCTCGTCTATGCTATTCAAATCAATATTATTGATTTTATTAACAAAATCATCATGCTCTACCTTATGAGAAAGATATTTTTTGTATCCAATCTCCTGTTGGTATGCTTCCTCAGTTTGAAAATGAAAGATAGTATAATCACGGAGCTCAGATAAAAGAGCAACAACCCTATTGTATTTATCAATATAAAGATTGTTTTTTAATAGATCATAAATATCAGCAGCTATTTGAAATAACTTTTTATGCTGCTCATCAATTATGTTTATTCCCAATTTGTAATCATCTTTCCAGTAAATCATTGTTATGCACCTCCTTTCCCAATAAGACTAAAATTATACATAATGTATCATAACTTGACAAAATTTTCAATAAATTATTTATGAATTTAACCTAGAATTAAAGATAATATGTTCTGATGGACTTTTATTCATAGTTTGTTAATGGATTTGCCATTTTAATGCCACTATTTATAGTTAATCTATTATATAGACATACTAAAATTTATTTAGAAGGGAAAGATTTGATGAAATCTATTTTTAAATTCTGTATTTTAGGGGTAACAATCCTCTCAGTAACCCTTTCAGGCTGCAGTGCTAGTAAGGTGGCTGATAAAGAAAGGAACAAGATAGTTGCAGAGGTAAACGGAGAGAATATTCTAAAAGGCGAGGTTCTTGATGAGTATGATGCTCAAAAGGTAAATTATAATATTACAGCAGAAAACGAAGGTGCAGAAGAAAATAAAGAATTGGTAGCTAGCTTAAAATCAAGTGTTTTGGAAAATTTAATTTATACAAAGTTGATAATGCAGAATGCCAGTAAAGCAGGTTTTTCAGTTACTGATGAGATATTGGAACAGTCTAAAACAGAATTTAATGGAATATTAAAAAGTGTAGAGGAACAGATTAAGCTTCAAGAGGGGGAGGATACCTCAGGGAATATTGATTATGCAAAGAAAGCCCAGGAGTTCGTTGATGAACAGTTGAAGCAAATGGGAAAGACTCAGGATGAATATATTAGGTTGATAGCTGAACAAACAGTTACTCAACAGTTTATGGACAAGACTATAGGAGAAGTACAGGTTAGTGATGATGAGATTAAGAGCTTTTATGACAGTGAGATTAAGGCTCAAAAGGAAGGCACCTCCACTGAAGAATTACAGCTATATAGTGAGTCAGGAGTTAGAGTAAAGCATATACTTATTCAGCTGCCAGAGGAGGAACAAACTGAGTATAACAGATTGCTCAGCGAACAAAAGACAGAAGAGGCTCAGAAATATCTAGAAGAAAAGCAAAAAGCAATCAACCCAAAGGCTCAGGAGGTTCTAACCAAGGTAAAAAATGGGGAGGATTTTGATAAGCTTATTAAAGAATATGGGGAAGACCCTGGAATGGTTGACAATGAGGAAGGATATACAGTTAAGCAGGATGGACAATTTGTTCCAGAGTTTGAGGAAGCATCACTTAAGCTTAAAGTTGGGCAGACATCAGAATTGGTGCCAACAGTATTTGGATATCATATTATAAAAGCTTATGAAGTAATTGATGAAAAAGTATTCACATTAGAGGAAAAACGAGAAGAGATTAAGCAAGCTATTAACACACAAAAGGAGGATGAAAAGTGGGGATCTTTCCTCGAAGAATGGAAGGGAAAAGCTACAATTAAAACATATGAGGAACTTTTGTAATAATAGGGACAGCCACCTGTGTCGAGAAGTTAGTTCGACCTAGGTGGCTGTTGCCCCTTTTATATACTTATTCATTAATAAACCTTGTAGTTCTTTCATAGGAACCCTCGTCGCCAACCATAATAAAAACATCATCCTTCAAAAATTCTGCATAGGGTCCGGGAGATAGAATAATGCGGCTTCCCCTTCGAATACCAATTATTGTGGCTCCTGTGTTTTGCCAGAAGTTGACCTCTCCAATATTTTTTCCTAATAGCTTTGAATTTCTAGGAATTTCAATTTCAAGTATGGCAAATGGGTTGGATTTCTTAAAACGTTCAGAATAATTAACTAATTTATCTACATAAACCTTTAAATCATCCTCTAGCTTTTTTTTCTCTTCTATTATTTCTGATATGTTATTTTTTAAAGAGTTAATTGAATTCATATCCTTAAATTTCTCAATAAATTTCCAGGCAGCGGCTCTTGATCTGACTTCTATGCCGCTTCCATGGGAAACATCAACAATACTTGTATCCTGAAGCAGAATCATTGCACGTCTAATGGTTTCAGGAGAAACATTATATTCCCCTGCAAGAGTTGATCTGCCAAATATTCTTGTTCCTTCATCAAATTCACCAGAATATATTCTGTTTGCAATATCAATTGCTATCTGTTGGTAAATAGGTCTGTCAATTGCTTCATCCACCATTTAATGGGTCCTCCCTTAAGCAATGCATTTAAATAAAGTATGCTGCAAGTAAAGTATTTAAATATAATAAACTTAAAATTATTTGTTTTTCTGTCTAATTTCATTATAATCATTAAAATATATAAATCAATATGGAGTTATTTTATATTGCATTTAGGGAATCCACCTCTGGGAATTTTTCATGATCTTCAAAGTATTTGATTGAGCCTCTATATATGGCTCTCATAAAGAAGCTGTCACTATGCTCATTAACCTCTCTTACATTGTTTCTTATAATCATTTTCACTACTGGAGTTAATTGCTTTCCATAAAGCTTCATACATTCAAGAGCATTGAGACCAGGCCAGGCGTTACAGCTAACCACAATTCTTCTGTTAATTGTCGAAATACTTGAGGGTATGAAAGCATATTCATCATCATCAGGGTAAAATACAGTTTTATCAAGTGTCCCTGTGGGGATGCCCTCTATTGCCTTTACCTGTATAGGTTCCACATCAGTTAAGTAGGGATCAGCAGTAATATCAAGTATAACAGAAGAGGATTTCAAATATTTTATCATTTCATTTTCAATAATATATTCTGAATTTATGTCTCTTGTAGAAGCATCCACAAGTATGTCAGTGTCCTTAAGTATTTGTATCATTTCATGTCTATCACAGGTTATATTTCTTGGAAGCAGCTTTACTAAAACCCCTTTGGCACCAAGCTTTTTCATTCTCTCATTTATTTCACTGGAACCATACATTTTTGCAGCCTTTGCAGCGGTGAGTCCAACCATTCCTAACCCTATTATACTTACATTTATGATGTCCCTTGACCTGGAGTAAAAATTTTTCATTGATTTTGAAAGCTCTTGAAATGCAACCTGAATACCACTTCCTGAGGTGCCGTTGTAGTTTACAATGATTCTTTCCAGGGAATCATTTCTGACAAGATCCATTGAAACCCCATGAATGTTCTTCCTTTTTAATAATTCTGTTCTACTTTTTCTAGTCGGATAATGCAGCATGCTTATCAGAATGCTTCCATTTTTCATCCCTTGGATTTCGTGAAATTCTGGGGCTCTCAGTACCACGACAATATCCTTAGTATAGCAATCCTTGTTATCAATAAATTTTATATAGGGGTTTTCTATTAAATAATCTTCCTCTGTAAATCCCATTGCAGAACCATAGCCTTTTTCAAGAAAGAGTTCGGCTTTTTCGTTAATAAAATATTTGAAAAACCTAGGGAGAAAGTCTCTTTTCTCATTTACTTCCTTATGCATTCTAGGGAATCCTATTTTTTTCATAAAACACCTCCTAAACAATAAGAAATAATTGACAACTGACAACTCAAGAATTATAATAAGGTTGTTAGTTTGATTATAAAACAGATAATTGGAAAAATCAATAGGGAGGTAGTCATGGGCGAGTATTATCTTGAAAAAATTTTAGAAGACTCTGAATGCAAATTAATACTTACAATTGATTGTGAAGGTACAAATTTTGATAAGAATTTAGAAAATAATGTATTGAATTTGAAGAGATTTCTTGAACTTACAACTAGAAATAATGTATACATAATCCTTTTCATAACCCCATATTTTGCAGATATGCTTTATAGATTAAATCTTGTGTATGAAATTAAAAAAGAATATAAGGTTATATTTGGACTTCATATTCATCCAAATAATTTGACCGAGGAAATACAAAACCTGTGCTCTTTTGCAAGGGAGGATGTGGATGAAATATCCTTTTACTCCTTTGAGCAGCAAAAGTTAATGATTAAGGAATCAATTGAATACCTTAGAAAAAGAGATGTATTTCCCTTGCAAATATTCAGGGGAGGTTACTTTTCAATGAATGACGATACTGCCAAAGCTTTAATGGAGGTATCTGATATAAGGTGGGAGTCACATAATATTCATCGTCATCAGTACAATGTTACCAAACAGGTTATAAAATCCCTTCCGGTCCATGCCTTTGACAAGGATTTGGAGTTCCGGCTAGAGTATTTTAATATGGAAGAATTATTAAAAATGACAAGGGTGGCACTTGATAAGAATATAAGGATTATAGGAATTACCCATAGCTATTTGCTTGATAACAATGATTTACATTATGGAAGAGATGGTATCGAAGGCTCAATATATTCAAGACTAGAGGGGATTATTAGGGAAATGTCCCTCAATAAAAATCTTTAGATGGGGTGTGAATTATGCATCTTGTTATATTAATAATTGATAAAAAAGATGGTAACAGGCTTATGGATGAATTAAACCTAAACAATATAAGATTTACTAAGATATCGAGTACTGGTGGTTTCATGAATTCAGGAAACATCACACTTTTCATTGGTATTGAGGAAGAGGAAATATCTAAGGTGTTACATATAGTAAAGACTACTTGTTCTAAAAGAGAATCCTGTGAGTATGTATATTACCCTTCTTCGTATGATTCCTATATTACGGGGAGTAGTAACAACTTTATAGAAATCGAAATTGGTGGAGCAGTTGCATTTGTAATAAAGGTTGAAAAATATTTTAGGATTTAAAGTGAAGCTTGCTAGTTGTCGCCACTGTCATCCTGAACATAGGGTGGAATTTTTTCAAGATACCTATAAGATCCTTCACTAAGTTCAGGATGACATAGGATTATAACAGATTAAATTTTTGTTTATAAGCAACATTAGATGTCAGGCACATAAGATATAAGATTATTAGCAATCTTATATTTATGCGCCTGACATCTTTTTCATATGGTATAATTATGAAAACAGAATTGTAATTTAAGGAGAGTAATTATGGATAGAAAAACCCAGGAGCAAAAGTATATAATTTTATTAAAGTATGTATTTATTGTTATTTTTGTGTTCGATGTATTATTAGCAGACAGTTTGAACACTATCAACCTGGTACTACTGCTGTCATATATTATTATAAACCAGGTGAGATTCTTTTTATTGAAAAAGAAAAACATATATTACTACACTTCCCTAATAATCGAATTTATAATTTCCTGTGCAATTTACAAACTGGCAATAGGGTTTAAGTACTTAATTTTTATTCCCGCTCTTATTGACATTGCCATAGGTCTTTCTAGCATAATATCAACCATTTACCTTACTGGTGTTATTTTTATTTGCATTATTTTTAGAAGCAATATGAATGACATTATAATAAACCTAATTTGTTCTCTGCCAATATTGATTTTAGGAAGTATAGTAAGGGACGAATACGGGGAGAAGATAAGGGCTCAGGAATTGTATGACAAGCTAAGAGAAAGGGAAGAGGAGCTTAAAAGGGTTAATAAGGAACTTGAAAATTCAGTAAATACCATTGAGGAAATAACTTTGCTCAGGGAGAGAAATAGAATGTCTAGGGAGATACATGATAATGTAGGACATGCCCTTTCTACTATAATGATTCAGCTGGGTGCTATTGAAAATATGGCACTTATCAATGGAGAAGCTACTGTAGGTATGGCTAGGAATCTTGGTAAATTTACTGATGAGAGCCTTCAAAGCATAAGGGCGGTAGTTAGAAGTATGAAGCCAAGGGAATTTGAAGAATATGAAGGGATAGTTGCCATATCTGAAATGGTAAAGAATTTTGAAAAGCTTTCTGGAATTAGGGTTATACTTAAAGTATCTGAAAGCTTTTGGAGATTGAGCGCGGATCAAACTATGGTTATTTACAGACTTATTCAGGAGTTTCTTTCCAATTCCATAAGGCATGGCAAGGCAGCAGAGGTAAGAATATTTTTAAATTTTTTACCCAACAATCTAAGGATACATATAAAGGATGACGGTATTGGCTGTAGCAATATAAAAGAGGGTGTAGGACTTAAGAGCATTAGGGAAAGAGTTAATGTTTGGGGGGGAAGCCTTGAGTATTACAGCCAGGAAGGGGCTGGCTTTGAGATAGTTGCAAACCTTGAGAGGGGAAAGCTTGGAGTAGGTGGAGTGTAATGGGGGACAATATGGAAAAGATAAGAATAATCATAGTGGATGATGAGAAATTAATTAGGGAAGGTCTTAAGATCATAATCTCTTCCTTTGGAGATATTGAAGTACTGGAATTGTGCCAGAATGGCAGAGAAGCCTTTGAATATTGCAGAGACAATAAGGTTGATGTGGTTTTGATGGATATAAGAATGCCAGAGTGTGATGGAGTTCTTGGAACTAAGTTAATAAAGGAAAGCAGCCCAAACACAAAGGTACTGATTCTTACAACCTTTCAGGATAGCGAATATATACAGCAGTCACTTAATAACGGGGCTTCAGGGTATTTATTAAAAAATAGCTCCTATGGATCTCTTCATGAAGGAATAAGATCAGTGCATAACGGAAATGCAGTCATCCATTCAGAGGTATTACCAAGGCTTATGGTTAAGGATAATGAAAAAGAAAGCTTTGATAAGGAAAAAATAAAACATGATACCACACTGACAGATAGAGAGCTAAACATAATAGAAGAAATAGCAAATGGTCTTTCAAACAAGGAAATCAGTGACAAGCTTTTTTTAACCGAGGGTACCATAAAAAACAATATAACAATAATACTTTCAAAGCTTAATTTAAGGGATAGAACACAAATTGCCATATATGCATTTAAGAATAACATAGTGAAGTAGGAGATATGAGAGAGTTATTTATAGAACCATAGGTTCTTTAGGTAGCTTTTTTAGTTTGAGTAGCAATGATAATTCATATTTGTGTGGTAATGCGTCGTATGGTGCCAGCCACATCAGATATCACAAGACGTCATTCTGAACGAAGTGAAGAATCTTTCCCTAGGGTGTGGATAAAGATCCCTCACTTCGTTCTGACCATGGGTGACAGCCTCATCAGATATCAGATATCAGATTTACAAATCTGATATCTGATATCTGATGAGGCTGTCACCCTA
>JARDZI010000097.1 GCA_029240935.1 Clostridiales bacterium | reverse complement strand
GAGCATACTCATAGCTTAATGCTAGCGCATTGTTTTTAAACCCAATATTAAACCCCATGATTTTTATCAAAAAAATCATGGGGTTTATCAACAATCTGAGAGGATTTTATCCTCTGCTAACTAGCTTCTATTTACTACTCTATTCAAGTTCTCAATTGCTGTTTCATTTCCAGGCTCCAACTGCAGTGCTATGCCATAGTATTTCTTTGCGTTAACAATATCACCCTTTAACTCAAATACCTCTCCCAAAATATTAAATGGATCTGCATTGTCAATGTTTAACGCTATAGCCTTCTTAAGATATTCCATTCCCTCATCAAATTTTCTTTCATTTATACACTTTTTAGCATATTCAATACAGGCTTCATGGTTGTTTGTATTTTGTGGAGTTATCTCCTTCCTGTCTAATATCTGCTTTATAACCTGCTTTATTTTTTCTGCAGTAAATGGCTTTCTCAAATAATCCACTGCTCCAAGCTTTATACACTCAACAGCATTTTTAACTGTAGGAAATGCAGTAATTATTGCTACTGGAACCGCTTCATCAATATCCTTTATAACCCTTAACACTTCTGTTCCACTCATGTTAGGCATCCTTATATCGAGTAAAACCAGGTCGTAACTCTGTGTTTTGAAAAGTTCTATCCCCTCTTGTCCACTTTCTGCTGTATCCACCCCATACCCCTCAGATGCCAAGGCCTTTCCTATAAGCATTTTAATATTCTTTGTATCATCTATAACTAGTATCCTTTCATTCATGCTATCACTTCCCTATCTTATAATGCACTATTAAGAGGCAATGTAAATATAAAATTACTTCCCTCTCCCTGCTCACTTTCTACCCAAATCTCTCCACCATGCATAATAATGTATTCCTTTGCAATTGATAAACCAAGACCAGTTCCTCCAACATTATAGCTAGACTGCTGTAACTGAGTAAATTTATCAAATATTGTGTTATGATATTGTTTAGGTATTCCAATTCCTGTATCACTTACACACACCCTTATAAGCTTCTCCTCTAGCTCTGCTATAATTTTAATTTCATCACCTTGGGCTGTAAATTTCATAGCATTAGTAACTAAGTTTGTAATTACACTTAAGATCTTATTATAATCAGCATTAATATTTGGAATATTACTAGACACATTGCTTAAGATTTTAATTCCTCTTCCTTCAGCTATTTCATTGATAGAATTTACCACAGACTTTATTATATTATCAATAGAAATACTTTCATAATGCATTTGAATTTTGCCTGATTCAATCTTTGATAAATCAAGTAAATCATTCACCAGGGCTACAAGCTGTTTACTTTCCTCATCCACAGCGTTAACAACCTCCCTTTGCTCATGATTTAACTCTCCTGCAGTATTGTCTAGTAAAAGCTCTGTCCCCATTATAATTGAGGTTAATGGAGTTCTTAGCTCGTGAGACACAGTTGATACAAAGTCAGATTTCATCTGTTCTATTTCCTTCAGTCCTGTTATATCCTGAAGAACTGTTACAGTACCATATATTTCATTATCATTGCTTAATATTGAAGTAACTGCAATGATATAATAATGCACCTTATCCTCCTCTTCGATGGATATTATCCTGTCCTTCTCTTCATCATAGTTTTTATCCATAGAGGCTTTTATCTTATTAAATATTTCTCCATTGTTTATAGACTCTAAAAAGTGTCTGCCTATTGCATTTCTTTCATTTATATTAAAAACCTTTTCAGCATTTTTGTTTACAAGTATAATCTTGTAATCATTATCTGTTACAATAATAGGATCTTCAATACTCTTTACTATTGCAAGAGATTTATTTCTCTCAAGTATGATACTTTTAATATTACTTTTTTCATAAATACTAAGCCTTTTTGTCATATTATTAAACTCAAGTGCTAATTCCCCTATTTCATCCTTAGTTGAAACTTCAATTTCCTGATTGAGGTTTCCCTCCTTTATAGACTTTATTCCAGCAATCAAAATATGTATTGGTTGTACAGTCTTTCTTGTAAAATATATGGCAAATGCTAACCCTATTATAATAGTGCAAATGGAAAGTATGGTTGTTGCATAGGTTTGATTCCTTGAGAATATTGTTGCCCTATCTTTACTGCTAAACATGGCCTCTTCATTAAGTGTAACAAGCTCCTGGCAAGAATCCTTTATAATAAGAAATATTGGATAAATTTCCTCACTATAATATTTAACTGCTTCAGCTTCTCCTGTACTATTTTTTATTTTTAGCAACTTTAAAAATTTATCAGTATATTGATTATAACTGTTCGTAATATACTCAATTATATCCCTTTCTCTATTTTCTGTAATATTATCTCTGGATTTAGTCAGCCATGTAATAAACTCAATTTGATTATCATAAAATTCCTTTACTCCTGTCTCATATTCAACCTGAATAAACAGCAATTCATAGCTGTCCTGCCTTTCAATTGCATCTATCATATTTTTAGCAGAAATAATACTCCTATAATTTGCAGCTATTAGTCCATCAATAGACTTGTTTAAGCTGTATAAATTATATATTGAAACACTAGCAACAATAAATATTAGAAATATCAAAAAAGTATAAATAGAAAGCATCTTACTTTTTATAGAGTGCATAACAATATCCCCTCACCTAATACTCGAGATTTATCAAAAAGGTATTATATCCTATTCAAGTCATTTAATACATCCATATCTATCTTTATAATTTCTCTATCATAGGTAATTAACCCATTTATCTCTGTTTCAACATCTGTAAGCTGAGTATATACTGCTGCAGAAACTCCCTTTTGTACCAGTGGTTTTAACTGATCATTTATTAGGGAAGTATAGGCAACCTGTAATCCGTTTCTTGTCTTGAACTTTTTATATCCAAATTCCTTATCCTCACACCAAACATGACCCTTTTCATGAAGGCTGTAACCACCATATTCTGAAACAACTACTGTACGACCATTTATTCTCTTTGGCATTCTTAGTTTACGGAAATAGATATGAACACTTTTTATATCACCTATCCTCTGGTCATGCCATCCACTTGCATGATCTATACAGCGAGTTGGGTCATACCTTTTTACCCATTCTTCAATTTCTACAGCGTCAAATTGTCCCCAGGCCTCATTGAAGGGTACCCACATTCCAATGCTTGGAACATTATAAAGGGCATCTATCATTTCCTTTAATTCTTTTTTGTAATTATCCCGATTAGCCCTTTCTTCTCTGCCAAGTGCTTTATACTTATTATCCTTAATTTTAAGTCCTCTTGCAAAATTCGGTAGAATTAAGTGATGTAGAGCATTCATTCCTCCTCCGCCACTTATCATATCCTGCCATACAATAAGTCCCAACCTGTCACAATGATAATACCAGCGGGCAGGCTCTACCTTTATGTGCTTGCGTGTCATGTTAAAGCCGAGCTTTTTAGTCGTTTTCACATCAAATTCAAGGGCTTCATCTGTAGGTGCAGTATACAATCCATCTGGCCAATAGCCCTGATCTAAAACACCATTTTGAAACAATGGTTCATTATTTAAGAAAAGCCTTTTTATCCCTTCCTCATCCTTTTCAATGCTAAATTTCCTCATTCCAAAATAGCTGCTAATTTCATCAAGAACTATTTCATTTTCAATCAATCTTATTTTAACATCATATAGAAATGGGGACTCAGGGCTCCAAGGTCTAGGATTTGGGATTTCTAGCTTTATAGTATCTGCAATTCTACCTTTTCCTGAGGTTATTTTCTTCCCCTTCTCATATACAATAGCTTCAAACTCTAAATCCCTATTCTCTAAGACCGCCTCAATACCTATTGATATTTCCTCAGAATCTATATCAGGAGTCAATTTAATTGACTTTATATAATCTGTTGGAACGGGTTCCATCCATACTGTCTGCCATATACCAGATACAGGGGTATAGAATATTCCATTTGGCTTTAATGTCTGCTTACCCCTCTCCTGCCCATATGTATCTGTAGGATCCCATACGCTTACAACAAGCTCATTTTCCCCATCTACCAGGTATTCTGATATTTCAAATGTAAATGGATAATAACCTCCTGTATGCTCTCCTGCCTTTTTCTTATTGATCCAAACCTCAGCTTTCCAATCCACTGCTCCAAAGTGCAGCAGGAGACTTTGTCCCATCCATGTATCAGGTATTTCAAAGCTTCTTCTATACCAAAGCCTTTCATCAGGCATCAATGGTTTTTTTACGCCAGAGAGAACAGCTTCGATAGGAAATGGAACAAGAATTTTTCCATCATATTCCGAAGTCTCCTCCTCATTTATAGCTTTTATTGAATAATCCCATAAACCATTTAAATTAATCCACTCTTCCCTAACCATTTGAGGTCTTGGATATTCAGGAAGCACACTTTGTGGATTAACCTCCTTAGCCCATCTTGTCATCAGGCTTCCGGTCGCAGGCTTCCAGCAATAATCATTATTATTTCCCATAATTAGCACCATCCTTGTTCCCAGACTCTACTACTTTCTTAGTTTCTCTATTCTTTATTATAATAAGAGGGATTATTGACGTTACACATAATATCCCAGCTACCTGAAAAACAATGGGAGTAGGTACAAAACCAACATTTCCATTTATTATTGTTGGAATTCCATAATTTGAAATCAAGTAGGAACCTAGGGCTGGTCCAATTATCATGGGAATTGCAACATTAAAAATCATCCTTACTCCTTCGAACTGTCCTCTGCTCTCCTCGGGCATTAGATTTTTTATCCATGCTCCTATTGATAAAAGCAATACTACAAAACCTATATATATTAAGCTTCCTGTTATTATTATTTCATATATTTGTCTTGAAAAAGAAAATAAAATCAATCCTACAAAGGATAAAAGGGGTCCTGTAAAAGCAAGAACTTTACCATGTCCTCTATCATCAAGTTTTCCAGCAGGTATTGCAATTAGCATAGCTACTAAAACCGGCATTGCAGTAACAGCACCAGCAGTGGATTTTGAAAGGTGCAAGTAATTGTTCATATATATCATTTGATAGGGCAAAAATACTTGCATACCAATTGAATATAATGACATAGAAGCAAATACTAAAAACATTTCCTTATTCTTTTTTATAGTCTCCACATTAAACACACTAAATAAATGCCTAATGAAGTTCTTTGTTTCATTCTTTGAGGTTTTGTGTAGATTTAGTGAGTCTTTAAGCAAAACTCCTCCCACCAAGCCCATTAAGCCAACCACTCCTCCTAATGTGTAAAAAAAAGTATAGTATCCAAGCTTATCAATTAGAATCCCTGACAGTCCTGCACCAATTAATGCTGCAAGAAGAGGAAGAATTGTTATAACCCCGCTTAGTGTACCTCTATTTGTACTATCTGAAATGTCGGTTGTCCATGCATTGAATGCTGCATCATAGGCTGTTGAGCCTAGAAACGTCATAACTGCATCTGCAATAATCACCATTATAACTGCCATACTAGTCACTTTTATAAATGCAGTTGTTGGAAAAATAATTGTTGATATACCCCATAGTACATATCCATATAATATGAAAGGCTTTCTTCTCCCCAATCTATCACTTGCAGTGCCCATAACAAGGGTTGTGATTGTTGCTGTTATTGCACTTATTGCAACCATCCAGGCAATTGGTTTTGGGTCAGGGGTAATTGTATCAAAAACAAATGTATTAAACCAGGAATTTTCTACATTCCATGCAATCTGTCCTGCTAATCCAAGTAAAACCACTATTGTCCAATTCTTACCACCAATTTTTGTAATATCTCTTTTTCCGCCAACCATTCCTATTCCCCCTCATGTGCATTTTACTTAAATTATAGTTACCCTGCTAAAATATGTCAATGAATCATAGCAAAGAGTAAAAATGGCTAACTCCCAATTATCTTACATATCAACACATTTCCCAAAGAAAAGCCTGCTCCATAAAGAAGCAGGCTTTTCTTCTATACCTTTAGCTATTCCAAATCTGGAGCAGCATTATTTGTTAATTTAAGCTCAACCGCTGAGAATACCAATAATACAATAATTGCAGTTACTGAACCTGCTATGATTGCTAGTATTCCAAATGGCTCCTTAGCTATCTGCCAGTATATGCCCATCCCACTTCCTGCTAATATTGATACTATACCAGCATGTTTGGAAACTCTTTTTAATGAAATTCCAAGTATAAATGCTGCAAATGGTCCTGCGGCTCTTAGCATGAATGAGAAAATGTTTAGAGTTATAATATTAATCTGGAACAATGCTATGATGATTGCGCCAAGACCAATTACTACGTTACTTATTCTTGTAATTTTTATTAATTTTGAATCTTCAATTTTGGGATTTATATATTTTTGGTATAAATCCTTTGTTATTATTGTGGAAGCACAGAGCATATTAGAGTCTGCACTTGACATGGTAGATGCTATAATAGCTGCACAAACTATTCCAGCAATCCAACCAGGAGCATGTGCAAACACAACTGTTGACAATGCAGAACTGCCCTGAATATTAGGGAATGCAGCAAATGCAATTATACCAATAATTGCTGGCACAAATGCAAATAATCCCATGAATAAAGCAGATAACAACGTTGCATTTCTTCCAGCCTTTTCATCCTTAGCTGAATAAATTCTAGATACCATTTCTGGACCTGACATGAATGTAATAAAGTATTGACCAATAAGACTGACAATCAAAACAATTCCCATGCCGTCTAGAGACATTTTTTCTGCAGGTACCTTTGCCATTATAGCAGTCCATCCGCCTCCAGCATTAATGATAAATGGTATACAGATTAAAAGGCCAAAGAATATAATTGCCCATTGGAATAGATCTGTAAAGGCATCTGCCCATAACCCACCCATAACCGTATAAACAAGTGTAAATATTCCTGCAACTATTATTGCGACCTTAATATCTATTCCAACAAGAGCTGATATAATGATTCCGGATGCTAACATCTGAGAAGCTGTTAGACAAAAAAGAGAAAAAACATTTAAAATTGAAGTTATTAAATGACTGGCAGTTCCAAATCTTCTTCCTACTACCTCAGGAATTGTGTAAGCCATAATTCTTCTTAGTTTAGGTGCGAAGAAGGCCATAGGTATAATTCCTATTGCAGCAGCCAAAACATACCATACTGCAGACATTCCCCAGTTTCCATATGCCTTACTTGCAAGTCCTACAGTACTTCCTCCTCCAACATTGTTTGCCGCAAGACTGCAAGCAACCATTATTGCTGGCAATGACCTTCCTGCAAGCATATAATCTGAACTGTCCTTAATTAGGAATTTGTTTGTGTACCAGCCTACTCCAAGCATACATGCTAGGTAAACTACTACAATGATCAATGGTAGAGTATTCATGTTCCCATCTCCTTTATTTTTATTTATTTTTAAATATATTAAAATAAGGATAACAGTAGAATAAAGATTGCAATTTCAGTATGAAAAAGTTTCCTTCAATCCTTGTACTTTTGGAAACTTATAAACTACTAAACATGAATATTCCATAAGCACCATATAGCTTATGGTCCTCCGAATATATAAAGAAATGTATAATGTGAAAATTTGTAGATTGTTAACATTTTGTTAATGTATTATTAATTTGTTCATAATTAGATTATACTTAGCGTGTCTAATTTTGTCAATATATAAAGAAAACGTTCTTACCTCATTTCTTTATCAAATGAGGTAAGAACGTTTATTACTCTGCAAAGCTTCTAGTTGAAACAGTTCCTGCTGTAAACAATACAACTGCGAAAAGTAAAACTATTAATGCATATTCAAACCTGCCCTCCTTAATTGACTGCAATGCCCAATATTGAGGAGTGACCCTTGATACAATGGAGATACTTTTAGGCAGAAGTTCAATTGGTACAAAGGAACCTCCTATAAAACATGTACCAACCAAGATTATTTGCATTACTACTCCTATCAGCTTTTCATCCTTTACAATCCTTGATACAAAGACCGATAGACTCAATGCTACGGCTGTAGTCATCATTAGGTTTAATGCTATAATTGGTACTTGAGGAAGTAAAACCTTATCATTTATAAATACATATGCAAGCAGTAATACTATATATCCAATCACAATAAATATGAATTGTGCTCCAAGCACTGCTCCTATTATTGTTTTAGGATTACTTCCGGTTGTTAAGGCTCTTTTTAATGTTCTTTCACTTTTTAGTCCAGCCAGTTCATAACACATTCCAATGGAGCAAAACAGGTTAAAGGATATAAACAAATTTATAAACAATTGAGTTGCTATATCTGTGTTATTCGTTGTATTTACTTTAATATTTACTTTTTCACTTATTAAAGAACTCAATGGAATTTTTTCTCCACTACTCTCTTCAACCTTGGAAGTGAACATTAACTTACTTATTAAGTCCTCAATCTTCATCTCAAAATCACTAAACCCATTACTCTGTTCTCTTCTGTTTACCAATATCTGAGGCTTTTGGCCATTCATTAAGGTTTGAGTAAAATCCTCATTTATTTCATAAAATTCAGCTAGGGTTTTCTTCTTTAGCTTTTCCATAACCTCATCCTTTGGAGAAGTCTTAATGTCAAAGTCCTTGGACAGTTCCTGAATTAGCTCCTTTCCATAGATTCCAGAATCATTATTAACCATATAATATGTTCTAGAGCTTAGATTAGCATTATTGTTTAAAATACTTACTCCTCCAACAACAATAGCAGGAAGCACAAAGCTCAAGAGAAGCATAGATTTATTTTTCAAAACTCTTTTTAAATTACATTTTATTAAATGTATTAATTTCATTTATTGCACCTCCCACTTACGCTCTATTTTAACCAGAGCTGATGTTAGAAAGACTATTGAAAGTATTAACATTGCCAGAACTTCTCCCTGAATTGCACTAAAGCTTTCTGTTATTGAGAGGTTCTTATAGGCATTTAAAACTAGAGCATTTGGCACAAGATCCATAATACTTTGCATGATTTTATTGTCTATTATTTCATCATAAAAGAAAACTCCACCAAACATACTTGGAACTATAAATATAATATTCATCAACATATTAGCAGTCATTTCCTTCTTTATAAAAGCAGTAACAAAACCAACCAATGAAGCACACAGCAAGCTCTGAGCCAGAATTACAGCAGCTATATGAATAGGGTTACCTAGAAAAGCAACTCCTCTGACTCTATTTATAGTTATATAAGCAACTGAGATAAGTAATGAAATTATAAATACAGTCACAATATTGCCTAAAAAATAATTCCTTTTATTATTAGGTGTAGATAGAGACCTCTTTACGATTCCCTCCTTAATCTCCTTATAAAAGTAACTAGCCAAGGTTACTATCATAATTAGAGATGTAAAGCTGAATATTGATATTGTGTAGTATTCAATTGCGCCTAGTGTTCTATAGCCCTCAACAATCTCTTCTTTAATTGTTAATTCTCTATTACTCTCATTTAAAGAAGCTACAACACTACTCATTAAGCTGCCTTTTTCTGATGCACTTAGGTTTAAACTGTTTATGCTATTTTGCATAACCTCAAATTTGTTAAAGTTATTAATTAGTTCTGTTACAAAGTTTTTTAACATAACAAATTGTACAGACCCCTCATCTTTCCCTTTAATCTCAATATTTTTAAAATTCTCATCCATTGTCACTGTATATTCCCCAGCATTTTTTTCCTGCTTGATAAATTCTTTTATCACTTTTTGTGATAAAATCTCTTTTAAGATCTTTCCCTTTTCACTCCCTGCATTATATTGAAAATCAACCCTAATGACGTCTATTTCATGATTCTTTCCTTCAAACATATCTTTTTGCATATTGCTATAAATAAATGCCAATGCCATTGGGAGTATCAGGAAAGAAATAACCATCATTCTTATATCCTTAATAAATAGTTTTAAACCTTTTTTTACATAAGGTATTAGCTTCATTACTATTCCTCCCCATCCCTAAGCTTCTTCCCAGTTAGGGTTAAAAATACTTCCTCTAAGCTTGGTTCATCAATTCCTAGATTTTTAATCTGGAGGTTTGAGGTTTGTATCTCATTTAAAACTTCATTAAGGTTTAAATCTGCACTGGTTATGATTTTTAAACCATCACTTTCTTTCTCAATACCTCTAATTTTGCTATTCTTCTTTAAACTAAACATAAGTGAATTTAAGTCCCCTGTAGCCTTTATTCTAAATACCTTATCATCCTGAACCATGCGCTTTAATTGCTCCTTAGTTCCAAAGGCTACTTCTTTTCCAAGGTCCAATATGAATATATTGCTACAAAGGTGTTCCACCTCCTCCATGTAGTGGGAGGTATATATAATTGTTGCATTATGGTTTTTATTCATTTCTTTAACCACTTGAAATATATGATTACGAGACTGGGGGTCAACCCCTACGGTTGGCTCATCCATAATCAAAATCTCTGGATGGTGCATCATGGCAGCTACTACATTTAATCGCCTTTTCATACCACCTGAATAGGTTTTAACCTTCTTTTTAAGATTATCCTCTAGCCCTGCTATTTTAATTGCCTCATCAATTCTCTCCTTAAGCTTTTCACCCTTAAGCCCATATAGTCCACCCCAATATTCAAGGTTATCCCTAGCATTCAAGGATTCAAATAGAGCAATTTCCTGTGGAACTACTCCTATTTGCTCTCTAACCTTAATTGGCTCCTTGCTAATGCTATGCCCTCCAACAATAACATCTCCATTGTCTGCCTTTATAAGTCCAATTATAAGATTAATTAATGTTGATTTTCCCGCCCCATTTGGTCCCAGCAATCCGAATATTTCCCCTTCCTCAATCTTCAAGGATATATTATCCAGCACCAATTTATCGCTAAATCTTTTAGTTAAGTTTTTAACCTCTATTTTACTCATCCCGATCCCTCCAATTCATTCTATGGTTTAATTATATCTACACACTATAAAATCACATACTACCCATGGTCACTAGGTCGAATGACTTAAGTCACTGC
>JARDZI010000482.1 GCA_029240935.1 Clostridiales bacterium | reverse complement strand
TATCCTTATCCGCACTTTTGGATCCAAGTTGATAATGGGGCGCTGGTTGAATCTGCCGCAGAACCCTATATACGTATTAAAACCAATGGTGGCTCAGATTGTATGCACTCTTTGAAGGTCATATTCAAGTCAGCAACAGAAAAGCATCACAGATGGTATGAACCACTTGTTTCAAAGGTTTGTTTTAAAGGTGTTGAAGTTGAACAGGCAGGCAAATTAGAGAAGGATGCAAGGAAAATTATTGAGTTTGTAGGTGACTCCATTACTGAAGGAGTATTGATAGATGAAAAATGTAAGTATTTTTCAGACGACGAGGCTCTAAACAGGGTATATCAGGACGATGTCTGTGCTACATATGCCTGGTTGACAGCTGAAAAACTGAATTTGCGACCACGTATAATGGGATATGGGGCAGTTGGAGTAACTAAATCCGGGGCGGGCGGTGTGCCAAAGGCCACTGTTGCTTATCCATATGTTTACAATGGATGTATGCTAACTGAAACTTCTGCTGATTATATTGTTATAAATCATGGGGCAAATGACCGTTCGGCAAGTAAACAGGAGTTTATGAGTGAATACTCTGAGCTGATTAAATTAATTAGAAAAATGAATCCTAATAGTAAGATTATATGTTTAAGTGCATTTATAGGTGTTCATACAGAAGAGCTTAAGGAAATGGTACAAGAATTAAATAGAAAGTATAATGATGATATTTTATATATTGATTCCAGAGGATGGATTCCACCAGAGCCTTTACATCCTTTAAGAGATGGTCATATAAAAATTGCGGAAAAATTAGTAGAAGCATTGGACGCTTTGATTTAAGTTCAGGAGCTGAACGATGTACGAAATGAAGATTTCATTGAGCAAAATTTTTTTAAAGAAATGTCTGAAAAGGGGATTTTTAATATGGGAGATACAGTGTTACAAAGGAAAGAAGTGTCAGGCGAAAAGAAGCCAGTAACAGCTATTATAGTAGGAGCTGGGCATAGAAGCTTACTTTATGCTTCCTATGCATTGGAGCATCCTGAAGAACTGAAAATTGTCGGTGTAGTTGAACCGGATAGTGTTCGCAGAGAGAAGACAGCAAAAATTTACGGTATAGAAGAAAAGTATTGTTTTAAATCAGTGGAAGATTTGATAAAAGGTCCACGAATAGCAGATACTGCAATAAACGGTACTATGGATAATATTCACATACCGACTTCAATTCCTTTGTTGGAGGCGGGATATCATCTGCTGGTTGAAAAACCTATTGGTGTAAGTCAGGATGAAGTTATGCAACTTCTAAATACTTCAAGAAAAACAAAGACAACTGTAATGGTTGGTCATGTGTTAAGATATGCGCCTTTTTATGCAGAGATTTATAAGAGGATAGCAAGTGGTGAAATAGGAGAGATACTCAATATTCGCACGATAGAAAATGTAAGTTACCATCATATGGCGGTAGCCTATGTGCGGGGAAAATGGAACACCAAGGAGTCAGGCGGTTCGTCAATTCTAATGGCGAAATGCTGTCACGATCTGGATATAATCACATGGATGAAAAGCGGGACAAGGCCCCTAAGAGTAAGCAGCCTTGGAGGGTTAATGTATTTCAGACCTGAAAAAGCCCCTGAGGGTTCAGGGAAAAGGTGTCTGGTTGATTGTAAAATTGAAAAAGATTGTCCGTACTCAGCATATAAACACTACATTGAACAGGAGAAATTTTGGGCGGAATATGTATGGCATAGTATTGAGCATCTAGGAAATCCCACACGGGAACAAAAGCTTGAATCTCTGCGTAAGGATAACCCTCACGGCCGCTGTGTATGGCACTGTGATAACAGTGTTGTAGATCATCAAAGTGTAATTGTGGAATATGAAGATGGGTGCATAGCCAATCATACCTTGGTAACCGGCACTTCAAAGCCATGCCGTATAATACACATTGTAGGGACAAAAGGAGAGATTCAAGGAGTATTGGAGGATGGGTTCTTTGTGGTCAGACATCCTGATCCACAGTCTGACGCACAGATAGGTCTTGGATACACTGAGGAACGTGTGGAAGCAGGAGTAAAGAATGATGGTCATGGTGGAGGCGACTTTAGACTTGTGAAGGATTTTGTAAGTGTTATTCAGGGAAATACCCCGTCTATTTCCACTACAAGACTGGAAGACTCGATATATGGTCATGTTATAGGATTTTCTGCGGATAAAGCGATGGAAGAAAAGTGTGTAGTTGAAATAGAGAACATATAATTTTTATTTTATTTGTATAGTTAAGATGCATTTTTATGGGCGAGCATTCAATAAAGAGTGCTCGTTCAATAATATTTAGTAAAAACAATTCCTTAAATTTGTACAAAAACAACTGAATATATAATAAAGAATGCATTTCAGAAACTGATATAGTATAAGAGCTATTATAGGTATTATAGGATGTGGAATGATTGCACAGGGGGTTCATCTGGTTAATGCATTTGCAAATCAAAGAATCCATGTAAAATGGTGCTGTGACATTATGCAGGATAATTTGGATTATGTAGTTAATAACTATTCTCCGGAGCAAATAACCAAAGACTATAAGGATGTGCTGAATGATTCGGAAGTAGATGGAGTTATGATACTTACTACACATGATATAAGATTAAAAATCATAACAGAAGCAGCAAACGCGGGTAAACATATATATGTTGAAAAACCAATGAGTACGACACCTGAGGAGTCGTATAAAATAATGAAAGTCATAAGAAAAACAGGGGTTAAACTAGTAGTAGGTTTTAACCGGCGATGTGCTCCTGCCATTGAGGATGCTGTTGCTATATATGAAAAACAAAGGGCTAACCCGGTAGACGCTCCATGGAGATACAATAGGTTGGGTGGAGAGCATACACCTCTGAGGGAAGAAGAAGCTACTATGATTATGATGCGGATAAATGATGATTTAAAGTCATTTAAGGCATATGCGATGGATGAGATGATTGGTGAAGGTTCACTGATTGGTGAGCTGTGTCATTTTGCCGATCTTGCATGCTTCATTCTTAAGAAAGAGCCTATAAAGGTTTATGCCGAAGGGTGGTCCAGAATAAATCAAGTGTTGACATTACAGTTTGAGGACCTTTCTGTGGTAAATATATTTGAAACGGCTGTAGGAAGCTTTGATCACCCGAAGGAACTCATAGAAATATACCACAAGGGAGTATCTGTCGTTGTAGACCATTTCCTGCAACTACGTGTTGGCGGAAGAGAGGATATATATAAAAAGAATTACCCATTCCTTTCAGATCCGTATCCAAATATAACCGAGGGAGAAGGCACTAACTTATATATAAATAAAGTCAGGGAAAGAAATAGAGTAGTTACAAATGAGTGTGATTTTGGATTTCCGTCAGTCAATAAAGGACATTATAAAATGTTGGATAGATTTGTGGATTGTATTTTAGTTGGAGCAGAGTCACCATGTAATGAGTTAGATGGTGCCAGAGCGACTCTTATCACGTTGAAAGCCAGGGAGTCTATCAGAAAAGGCTTACCGATAAAAATCAGCAGCGACGAGTATGATTACTACTTTGCTTTTTAAAAATTAGTGCATTAGTATTTCATTTTAAGAAACAAATGGAGGAAGGACTATGAGTGATAGTATTCACATCAGCTTGCCTGATCAATATGATTTGGTGGTGGGCGATACTTTTCAATTGTTCTACCGTGGAGTGGTAGAAGCCTCTAACCCATATT
>JARDZI010000096.1 GCA_029240935.1 Clostridiales bacterium | reverse complement strand
TAATCAATGGAGAAGTTGAAAAAGTAGTAGTTTTATATAAAGACAGGCTTCTTGGATTTGGATTTGAAATAATCGAAAACCTATGTAATAAATACAGAACAACTATTGAAATTATTGATAATTCTGAGGAAACTGAGGAAGAGGAATTAGTTGAGGACCTAACCCAGATAATTACGGTTTTTAGCCACAAACTACAGGGGAATAGAATAATTAAAGCAAAGAAAATGATTAAGGAGTTGTTATTAGATAATAAAGACATTTAAGGTGATGCTATTACCTAATAACAAACAGAGGACAAAGCTCTTTGGATGTACAGGAGCAGCACGATTTGCGTTTAATTGGACATTAGGATATGAAAAAGAGAATCATGAAAAGGGTGAGAAATATCTTACTAATTTCGAGTTAAGAAAGGTATTTACAAATTTAAAGGGAACAGAGGAATTTAAATGGCTCAATAATTACAGTAACAATATTACGAAACAAGCTATAAAGGATTCCTGTAACGCCTTAGAAAGATTTTTTAATAAGCAAGGAAATTTTCCGCATTTCAAGAGCAAAAGAAGGTCCAAACCATCATTTTATGTTGATACTGATAAAATTCAGATTACAAATACTCATATCAAACTTGAAAAGCTAACTGACAGTCGAAAGGCAAGTAATCAAAAGTTTAACTGGATAAAGCTAGCTGAAAAAATAGGATACCAATAGAATGTAAATACATAAATCCTAGAGTAACATTTGATGGTATAAACTGGTTGATTAGCGCAGCTATAGAAATTTCGGATAGTACAGCCCTGCCTGCAAATGATGGAATAGGAATAGATATTGGATTAAAGGATACTGCTGTTTGTTCAGATAAGATAATTTATAAAAATATAAATAAAACAGTAAATGTTAAAAAATTAAAGAAAAAGCAGCGCAGATTGCAGCGCAAGATATCTAAGAAATATCTAAAAAATAAGAAGGGAGAGAGTTACTGTAAAACAAGCAATATTATAAAAAGTGAAAAACAACTTATAAAAGTAAATCACCGTTTAACAGATATTCGTCATAACTATCAGCATCAAGTAACCACAGAAATCCTAAAGCGAAAACCAAACTTTATTGTTCTAGAGAACTTAAATGTGGCAGGTATGATGAAAAATAAACACTTAGCCAAAGCAATACAAGAACAGGGTTTCTATGAATTCTATAGGCAAATAAAATATAAAGCAATTTGGAATAATATTAAGTTTATAGAAGCACCAAGGTTTTACCCTAGCAGCAAATTATGTTGTATTTGTAAGAACATTAAGTCTGATTTAAAGCTATCTGACAGGGTATGCAGATGTTCTTGTGGTAATGTAATTGATAGGGATTACCAGGCAAGTGTCAATCTATATGATTATGGTAAATTAATAGTATAGCACAAGAAAAGCAACTATTAATATGTACAGTACGTTAAACGGTAATTTACGCCTGTGGAGTGTTATATCAAACGAGAGTAGCACATTCATTTAGAATTGTAAAATCGGACACATTGAATCAGGAATGAAACATAAAAGTTTTAGTTATTTATAGCTTTTTATAAGTTTTTAGTAACGGAGCAAAATGCCAAAGACTTTAAAGGAAAGAAAAGACGTAGATCAATTACTTACCTGGGATTTATCCGCCATATACAATACAGAGGAGGAATATAATTCTGCTGTAAGCAGAGTTCAGGAATTAACCTCCCAAATTGAAAGCTGTTACAAGGAAAAGCTTAATTCTTCAGATGCTATAAATGAATGCCTGGATAAAATTAGGGAAGTATCACAGGTTAAATACCTTACGGCAAACTATGCACAGCTTGCAGTCTCTGTTGATCAGAATAATGTTGAGAATCAGACTAGATACATGAAGCTTATGAACATATTATCAGATGTTGAGAGTAGATTAAGCTTTGTAAGAAGTGAGATTATTGAAGCAGATGAAAAAATAATAAATCAGGCTGCTGAAGCATCCAAGGGAAACAGCAACTACTTAAAGGAAATAATGAGATTTAAACCCCATGCACTTCATCCTGAGGTTGAGAAGACTTTAGCTGCATTGTCAGAAACCTTAGAGTCACCAGAAAACATATATAATAGAGCAAAGCTTTCTGACATGGATTTTAAAACCTTCACAGCAGAGGGAAAGGAATATCCTCTCAGCTTCGTTCTATTTGAAAATGAATGGGAGTATGAAACAGATACTAAAATTAGAAGAGCAGCATTTGATGCATTTTCTAACAAGCTGGGAGAATATCAGAATACTGTAGCTGCAGCCTATCAGACTCAGGTCCAAAAGGAAAAGACCCTTGCAAATCTCAGAGGCTTTGATTCAGTTATTGACAGCCTTCTATTTGAGCAGGAAGTAGACAGGGGCCTATATAATAGACAGATAGACGTAATAACGGAAAAGCTGGCACCACATATGAGAAAGTATGTAAAGCTGCTTCAGAAGGTTCATAAATTGGAGGAAATGACCTTTGCAGATTTGAAGTTAGTGGTTGACCCAGGCTATGAGCCTTCAATAACAGTTGAGGAATCAAAAAAGTATACATTTGCAGCACTTTCTGTACTTGGTGAGGACTATAAAGAGATGGTTCAGAGAGCCTATGCTGAAAGATGGATTGACTTTGCTCAAAATAAAGGGAAATCTACAGGGGCATTTTGCTCAAGTCATTATGGCAGCCATCCCTATATTTTAATATCCTGGACTGAAAGAATGAGGGAAGTATTTGTGCTGTCCCATGAACTGGGACATGCAGGACACTTCCAATTAGCCCAAGAAAATCAAAATATATTTAATGCAATACCATCACTATACTTTATAGAATCACCTTCAACAATGAATGAGATGCTCATGGCAAATTATCTTATGAAAACAAATGATGACCCAAGATTTAAAAGATGGGTATTATCCTCCATGATAAGCCGTACCTATTATCATAATTTTGTAACCCATCTTCTAGAGGCAGCATATCAAAGAGAGGTTTATAAAATAATTGATAATGGAGGAAGCGTACAGGCTCCAATGCTGAACCAAATAAAGAGGGGAGTCCTTGAAAAGTTCTGGGGAGATACTGTTAAAATAAATCCTGGAGCAGAGCTTACATGGATGAGACAGCCACATTATTACATGGGACTATACCCATACACCTACAGTGCAGGACTTACAATTGCCACAGAAGTCAGTAATAGAATACTAAAGGAAGGACAGCCTGCTGTAGAGGATTGGAGAGCTGTTTTAAAAGCAGGAGGAACTAAGACACCTGTGGAGCTAGCCAAAATGGCCGGGGTAGACATAACAACAGAAAAGCCACTGCTTAATACAATAGAACACATAGGAAACATTATTGATGAGATAATAAAGCTTACTGAGGAGATAGAGGGAGTTTAATATCTAGAGTACACCTAAGGCATCTAAGGGACGGTCACTTAGTTTTTTAAATATAGAATAAATCCCATTCATAGCTTTTTTGATAATTACTATGAGTGGGGTTTTTTATATACAAATTAAAAGACAAATGATCAGTGCTGTAATGATTAATATTATTTAACAGCTGTCTGCTTATGGAGGTAATAAAAAACACTTAGTATGTGTCCCAATAAACTACTATTCTCATTGCTACTCCTCCAAGTATGGTTTTAGAGTTATCAATACTGTCTAGCTCTCCCCAGGGCTATGAGTTCTTGTTAATATAGTTAGGCTCTTTTTTTATATATTCACTATCATAATACGAAGCCAACCAGTAAGGCATTTTGATATGCCCAACCTTGTTGCTCAAATACTAGCGAATTGCTATCTGAATACTTCCGGTTCAGCCATTTAGATTCCCAAGAATATGCATTTCTACTTAAAATGAAATCTAATAGGTTTTTTATTGATTCCCTATCGTTTATTGAATTATAGTAGTTTATAAGTTTAAATGTGGAAATATTATTTTGTTTAATAATATCCTGAGATACTAATTCTATTAATTCATTTTTGAACTTATTCAATTCTATCTCGTTTTTTTCTTCTATTAGAATACTCAAATAATCATCCAGGGATTTTTCTAGAACATCTATGTTCCTGTGCTTTTTACAAGCTTTTATTGAATTTTCATAGTATTTTTTCGCAAGCTGCTTATCTCCAATTAAATGAGCAGATAAACCAATTTGTCTATATATATTTGGACCATGATAACTACTGTCCATATCAACAAAATGATTAACTAAATAAATAATTCTGTCCAGATATGTTGTAACTTTTTTTGTATCTTTAAAAACAGTATAAATATCAATTATGTTTCCGGTAATTAGTATTCTGTTTTCAGTTTCACTAGGAGCGAGTGAGTTTAACAAATTTTCGTTAAGCTGTAATGCATCAGAATATAATTTTAGCCATCTAAGGCAGTTGACTTTTAATACACTAAGTTCAAAAGAACTCTGTCTTGTTAAATTTTTAAAAGTCGCTTCTATGTAGTCAATTCCATTTAGAGCCTCATTGTATTTTTTGAGGTATATATGTGCTAATACACTATTAAAAAGTAGTTTATACTTTAAATCCGCTGTTATATTGTCAGTGTAACTAAGTGCCAAGTTATTAAAATCTAAAGCTTCTCTATATTTTGTTAATATTATGAATACGCTGCCTATTTTTTGCAGGAGTTTAACCAATGAAATATAACTTAATGATCTATCATAGTTTTCAAAAGCTTTTATATAATAAATACTGCATTTACTATATTCTTTTCTTTTTTTTAATATGTCACCTATTTTTTCATAGATTATCATCTTTTTTTCCCGTATATCACAATTCATTAGAAATTTTTCTATTTTATTAATATCATCTGTTAAATTATTAGAAACATTATCTCCATTATTACACAAAAACTCTATATACTTATCTGCTTCTTTATTTTCCTGAGTAATTATGTCTTCTAAAAGATAGGATACATCCAATGTAAAATCAATATTTCTCTCTAAACATATCCTATTTATGTTATCAGTGACTATTTGAGCTACATTTGGTGTCAGCTTTGATTTATCATTTTCAATAATGCTTATAAGCTCACGTGTTATCACTCCTCCTGTTATATCCTGCTGCCTAATTTTAAGGTCCTTTCTTATCCTTTTCATTTTTTTACCTGGTGATAATATTTCCATATTACATTCTCCTTACATTTTTCTTGTAATTAGGACCATTATTTAAACACATGGTAAATAATTACATATTTATTATACTACAAAAAAATGTAAATAAAAGTATTTACAAAAATAAATAATGGTATTATAATAATAATGTAAATACTATTATTTACATTATTGGAATATAATAGAATTATAAATTATTATTATACAAAAAGGAGAGGATTTATAAATGAAAAAGTTTCTATTATCAACAGTAATAATAGGGATTTTCTTGTCAAGCAGCCTTAATTACTTTAAATCATTTACTAAAGTACAGTTAAGTTCCAGGCATAAAAGTAAAACTGTAGCAAACTCATTTTTAGACTCCTTACACTCACAGCATAATTTATATTTAGTTGCAGAAGATCCGGGAATACTTGAACCAAAGGCAGAAGATCCAGGAATAGTTGAACCGAAAGCAAAAGATCCAGGAATAGTTGAACCGAAGGCAGAAGATCCAGGAATAGTTGAACCGAAATCAGAAGATCCGGGAATAGTTGAACCGAAAGCAAAAGATCCAGGAATAGTTGAACCGAAATCAGAAGATCCGGGAATAGTTGAACCGAAATCAGAAGATCCAGGAATAGTTGAACCGAAGGCAGAAGATCCAGGAATAGTTGAACCCAAAGCAGTAAAACTACCAACTGCATAACCAAATAATAAAATCTTAAGAGGGTAATACATTACTGTAAATTTGTAAATGTAATCTATATATTTTACATATACATTAGATTCTAACCTCATAAAACAATACTTCTGTACATTATAGGACGTGTTAAGTGCTTGGAAGGGACAATATAGCCTTATGCATACACTCCAAATGAAAGAATAATGGTTTATGAGGTTAGATTTATATTGAACTAAATATTATACAGATAATTGTTATATTTGAAAAACTGCAGTTTTTAATTTATATAAGAGGGGGTGAGTGCTGTGTAGGCCTAAGATAAAAAAGGTAACTGCCATGACAATACTTGTGAAGCTGCATGCAAATTCCGAGCTTGAGTTGAGACATAAATTTTACTCATATCAAGGTCCTATTTACAAAAGAAAAAATTAAAATGGAGGTGTCCTATGAAAAAGTTAATTTCTTTAGTAGCTTCGACATTAGTTATATTACTTATGGTAGTGACTCCAGTGGCAAAGGCAGTTCAACACACAGACTCTCCAAGGTGGGCAAGTTCTATATCCTCAGAAAAATTTTCCAAGAATATGGATGGTGTTGTACAGTTTTTCAATAATAACAAGGACAAGTTTTACATTGAGGATGCAGAAAGGGAATTTGTAAAGGTTAAGGAAATTGTGGACGAACTTGGATATACACATATAAAGGTTAAGCAAGTTGTTGAAGGGATTGAGGTTTGGGGTAATGAATACTTCGTTCACTTTGACAAGGAAGGTGTAGTATATTTAGTTAATGGTCGCTATGATTCAAATGCAAGAATACACAAAATAGACAGGAACACTATCAGCCCTGAAAGTGCGATTGAAATTGCACAGAAGGAAGTAATCTGTGATAGTCTGGAAATGTTACCAGAAACGAAGCTATATCTTTATAAGTTAGATGAAATATACGTACCTGTTTATCAAGTAAGAATTAATTTCCTGTATCCTGAACCTGGAGATTGGTTCATATTTGTGAATGCATATGATGGAACTATAGTTGATAAATATAACAATTATAAAACATCAACATTGGATAATACTATCCAAAGTGTTGTTTTAGGAACTGGCATTGGTGTATTAGGAGATCAAAAGTCAATATATTTAAACAGCGCCTCAGGAAAATATACACTTACTGACAGGTCAAAGCCTATGTATTCATATGGAGGAGAAATACTTACCTATGATGCAGGCTATCGCTATAGAATACCAGGTACAATTATGTCAGACACAGATACAGTATTTAACTCTTCAAGACAGAGAGCTGGAGTTGATGCTCACTATTATGCAGGATTTGTTTACAATTACTACTATACAACCTTCGGAAGAAACAGTATAGATAATTATGGTATGGATATTAAATCTACAGTTCATTATGGCAGCAACTATGCAAATGCAGGATGGACAGGCAGTCAGATGGTTTATGGGGATGGAGATGGAGTAAATTATAGAGCCTTCTCAGGAGCACTTGATGTCATTGCACACGAACTAACCCATGGTGTAACTGATTATGAAGCTGGTTTAATTTATTCATACCAGTCCGGTGCATTAAATGAATCCTTTTCTGATGTTTTTGGAGTAATTGCTGAATATGAAGCAGGAAATTGGGATTGGCTAATGGGTGAAGATATAATGATATCTGGAGGAGCATTTAGAGATGTTTCCAACCCAACAGCATATGGTGATCCTGATCATATGGATGATTATGTAAATACTACATCAGATAATGGAGGAGTTCATACTAACAGTGGAATTCCAAACAAGGCTGCATATAACGCATATGTTAATCTTGGAGGAAATTTTGATAAGCTTGAAAGAATATATTATAGGGCATTAACTCAAATATTAACTACATCTTCAGATTTTTCAGATGCAAGACAGGCTCTTATGCAGGCAGCATATGAACTTTATGGAGATACTGAGAGAACTGCTATCGCTAATGCTTTTAGTGCTGTAGGAGTATATTAAAGTAGCTTAGAACATTGAAGTGAGCTTAAATACACTAGTGGCACAGACTAGGTAGACAAGAGACAAGCTAGGGACATTTACTAAGTCTTTGCGATAAAGGGTTAGACCCCCATTTATAGAAGTCATTAAAATGACAAGCTATGAATGGGGGTTCTTATGGTTAATATAAATGTGAAAAGCTATTGAGGTAGTTATAAAATTAAAAAACACTAAGTATCTGTCCCCCAAGGACCCCAAGGATGATGGAGATTATATTAATCTCACTACTTTTAGTGAAGTAACTGCAGATTGGCTGCCTTCTCCAGTTTTTGAATCCTTAGGGGAATGGATATTGAACATAAAGCTCTTTTCTCCGCAAATTGCACCAACATTATTAAAATCTTCATCAATGGATACATGTTGTACTTTGCCTATGATCATTGCATTTATTCCACTGTTTGAGAGGTCAGAACAGGATTCCAATGTGCATTCATAGGTTAAAAATGCCTCTTTTATACGGGGTGGCTTAACAACTTTTGAGGGTTCTGGAGTAAAACCACCAACTAATAGCTCATTATCCTCTTCATTATTTTGTTCGATTGTTTTTATACAACTGTCATAATAGCTTGTGTCAAGAAAATTTATGCAAAATTCTTTATCTCTTAGAATGTTTTTGTAGGTATGAGTGTCCTGCATTAACCCAGTCATAACTGCAAAGAAACCACCCTTATCACCAGAAAAGGTGCTCCATGCATGTAGACAGGCATTTGGCTTTCCATTTTCCTTGAGGGTTGTGATCATAAACATTACGGATGGAACTCCACTAGTAAATTCATAGTGGGAAAAAATATCATACTGTCCTGGCCAGCTTTCTATGAAATACTCTGGCTTTTGATTACCTAATTCAATCTTCATAATATCACTCCTTTTTACTTTTCTTTTAATTACAGTATATTAGTTATACTATGACATCTGTATGTCAACTTCATTTATATTGATTAATTATTTTTTCAATCTCCTTTTTAACAGCATCAACTAATGAAGGTGGAGCTATTACTTTGGCACCTCCACCAAGACTCAGAATTGTTTTTACCATTTCATGTTCATTTATATAATCCCATTTTGCCATGATGGTGTTAACATCTATAATTTCATAGGAATCTTGTCCATAGGTGTCAACCATTACATATTCCAAGCTTCGATCAAGAAGAAGTGTTGCATAATTTCTCTTTCCTGGAGTCAAGTAAAATGCTTCCAGGTCTGATTGATTATCCTTAACATCCTTCAGGGTATAGTAATTATCAGTAAGTTCAAGGTTTATTATCCTGTTTAGCTTGAAAAGTCGAAAATCTGAACGGAGTCTGCAAAACCCAAATACATACCAGGCAGACCATTTAAATGTAATGAAATAGGAGTCAAATTCACGTTTCGTTTTCCCGTTTTTTGAGTAGTATTCAAATTGAACTACTAATTTATTCGAAATCGCCTGCCTCAAAAGGCTAATTTTTGGAGCAAGGCTATTTTTATAATATGTGGCAAGGTCAATTACAATATCATCCTTAAATGAAATGAAGCGATCCGATTCTGGTAACAGTTTACTAAGTAATGTGTTAATTTGAGAACCCGTCATTACACTATCAAGACTTTTTAATCCAAGAATAATATTCTGCAATTCATTGGATGTAAGTATGCTTTTATCCATAGTAAAACCATCAGCAATACATATGCCACCATTGCCTCCTGGGTATGTTACAATCGGGATTCCAGCCATGCTGATATATTCTATATCTCTATGTATGGTACGAAGTGATACTTCAAAGCGTTTCGCAAGGTCCTTAGCCTTAACCCTTTGATTTTGAGCCAGAATAGTAAGTATTCCAAGCAAACGATCAATTTTCATTAGATCATCTCCAATCTTATGGGAATCATAGCAAAGTAGTCAGTAGATGTCAATATAAGGTACCGAGAAATACAGGGGTAAAGAGGGACATTTACTTAGCTATATTTAATAGCATAGATACGAAAACAATAAGTAACTGTCCCCTTTTGCTCTTGGGACTTTGAATCATTAATATGATTGTCACAAGAATTTATACAAATGTGAACAAATGTTAAGTTTGTAGAATTCGCCTTATGTATTCAATATACTTAATATAATTAATAGTAACGTAGAATTACTATGGATAATAAGAAGGGATGTTGAATTATGGATAGTAAGGTAGTAAGAAGCAATTTAAAAAGTGAGGGTTATGAATTTGCTATTTTGGTAGATTCCTGTTGTGATGTCCCAGCTGAATATGTTCAAAAATACCCTATTTATGTAATACCTCTTAGAATTAATTATAAGGAGGCATCCTACAGAGATAGAATTGATATAACACCAGAAGAAATATATAAAAATATGGAGGTTGAAATTCCTACAACATCTGTGCCAACCTAAAAATTATAGCAGTTAATATTTCCAGCAATTTAAGTGGCACTTTTAACCTGACACGATTAGTCAGTGAAGAATTTAAAAAAGAAGGAATAGAGACTTATGTATTTGATACCAAAAATATAGCTCTAGGAAGCGGAATGTATGCAATATCTGTAGCTAAGCATTTAGAAGAAGGAAGAAGTTATGAAGAGACTATAGGACTATTAGAATCAGAGTATGGTAATTCAAAGGTCTTTTTCTGTGTTGAGACATTAGAATATCTAAGAAAAGGTGGTAGAATAGGTCGTGTTGCTTCTATACTTGGAGCAGCCCTGAATTTGAAACCAATTATCACATGTGGTAAAGATGGAACATATATAATTGCTGGAAAAGAACGTGGCTCAAAAAGGTGTATTGACAAAGCAATTACATTGGTTAAAGAATTTGCAGCCATGGGAAAAAGTGCTGAGATTGCAATTATGCACAGTGGTCATGTAGAGGGTTTAGAGAAAATTAAAGAGAAATTAGAAGAGCTAATTCCAAATTCCATAGTAAAATTAAGAGGACAAATAAGTCCAGTATTAGGTGTACACGTAGGTCCGGGATTAGTAGGAATTGTAGTTTATTCAATGTCGTAAAATGATATATATTCTATTTAGAGATAAAACTTTATCCCTAAATAGAATATAGCTTTAATTAGGGTCAAATACTTTAGAGATATATTGCTAACAAGGCAATGTAGAGAGATAATTATATTAAAGGTGTTTATTGACATATACATACTATGGGAGTTGTGACATTTGACAGAAATAAATATTGGATAAAGATTGGGGAGTTTAAAATGGCACATATTCTGATATGCGATGATGATGTGGCAGTTCATAGTTCACTAGGTATCTATTTGGAAGCGGATAGTTTTTTATATACAAGCGTATATGATGGAAAAGAGGCCTTGCAAAAGGCATTAGGCGGTAAATTTGATCTTATTATTTTAGACATTATGATGCCCCATCTATCAGGAATCGAGGTATGTAAAGAAATACGGAAGGTATCTAGGGTTCCTATAATTATGCTGACAGCCAAGGGAGAGGAGATTGACATTCTTCTTGGACTTGAACTTGGGGCTGATGATTACATTGTGAAACCCTTTAATCCAAGGGAAGTGGTTGCAAGGGTTAAGACAGTACTTAGGAGATTAGAAGACATAAATATAAGGAAGACAGCATCAATTATTAAATTTCAAGATATTGAAGTTAATATTTCCAGTTATAAATTATTTTTAAATAATGTTTCTATTAATGCGACTCCCAAGGAAATAGAAATATTATTTATGCTGATGTCAAATCCAGGAGTTACACTATCTAGAGATGAGATACTGGATAAGATATGGGGTGCAGATTATACATATGTAGACAGGAGAACTATTGATACTCATATTAATAGAATTAGGTCTCATTTGCCTAGAGATTATGCAGAACACATTCAATCTGTTTATGGAGTTGGATACAAATTTGAGGAAGAAATATGAAGGATAGACAGCAATATTTAAATGTAAAAAGTTCATATGTTAAGATTATTTTTATAGCAATGGTGGTTTTTATATTAATATCAATGGGACTAACAATTGCATTGTATAGGTTCTATGGTAATTATATTGATGGTAAGTTCTACTTTACTAATCGAATAATTTTCGGGGTAAATACAGGGATTCTTGGTGCCTTGCTTATTGCTTTAGTCGTTTTATTACCAATTGTTTCACTTGCGTCTAAGAAGATGGCTAGTCCATTGGTTGAGATGAAAAGGGTTGCAATTGCAATGTCTGAAGGAGATTTTTCTATTCGTGCAAAGGGTAATTACAGTGGAGAAATGGGACAGCTTGCAGTAACTCTAAATCAATTGGCAGCTGAGCTTTCTGATACAATTAGTTCACTTACAATTGAAGGAAATTTGCTAAAACAGATACTCAACTCAATGGGTGATGGATTGCTTGGATTTGATTTGAATCAACAGGGCAATCTTAGGAATCGTACCTTTGAAAAAATGTTTAATATAGAAAATAGTATAGAAGAATTACAAAATGAAGTAAGGGATGTAATATATAAGGTATCCCTATCAGCAATTGAAAACAATAAAACAGAAATAGCTACTTGTTTGTTCCAAGAAAAAACCATTTTAATTACAGGTTCTCCAATATGCTCTGAGGATAATAGCATTGTAGGAACTGTACTGCTTTTTCATGATGTTACTGAAGCTATCAGGCTTGAACAAACTAGAAGGGATTATGTAGCAAATGTTTCCCATGAACTTCGTTCCCCATTAACATCTGTAAAAGGGTTAATTATTCCTCTAAAAGAGGGAATGGTAAAGGATGAAGAAAAGAAAAATCATTTTTATGAAATTATTTATAATGAGGTTGAAAGATTAAACCTATTGGTAAATGATTTGTTTGAACTATCAAGATTGCAGACTAGAAACAATCCATTTGAAATGCAAACCGTTGATGTTTTAAATATACTATATGATCAACAGGACAAATTTGAAATGCTTTCAAAAGAAAAGAGTATAAGGACGCTTGTAAAAAATAGTGAAAGCCCAATATATGCAAAGGGAAATATTGATCGTATAGATCAGGTTTTGACTATTTTAATTGATAATGCACTGAAGTTTGCTGAGAAAAACAGTACTATTACAATATGTGCAAAGAAGGAGCTAAGCAAAGTCATAATATCTGTTCATAACACTGGATCTTTTATAAAGAAAGAGGAATTAGCTCTTGTATTTGATCGCTTCTATAAAGTAGATAAGGCACATAAGGATGAAGGTGCAGGTCTCGGTTTATCTATAGCAAAGGAAGTAATTACAAGAATGAATGGGAACATTTATGCCAGAAGTGATGGGGTAAATGAAACAACTTTTATATTTGAACTGGAATCAGAGGGATAAATAGGCACGTGACAAGGGACAGTTACTTATGGTTTTGGCTATCAATAAGTAACTGTCCTTTCCTATTAAAAAATAAAATGAACTAATTTAGTAGGTAAATACTCCTACATACAGAAAGGGGGAGAAATATGGATATTGCTGATATGGTCAATAAGGCATTATCAGGTGATAAGGAAGCACTGATTCAGCTGGTAATGAATAAAAAAAGCGAATACTATAAGCTGGCATATGTATATATGGGAAATAAGGATGATGCAATGGATGCCATGGAGGATATGATTTTAATATTGTATGAAAATATTAAAAGGTTAAAAAATCCTGATGCATTTTACAGCTGGAGTAAAACAATACTGGTGAACTGTTGTAAGAGCATTATGAGAAAAAATAAAAGAATTATCCCGGTATCTGAATATGCAGAAATTGAATATGTGGATAATTTTGACTCCAAGGAACATGGGATTGATATAGTCAAGGCAATGAAAAAGCTAAACAAACATCAGCAGGAGGCTATAAAGCTTAGATACTTTCTAGACATGGATTATGAAAGAATATCAGTGCTTACAAATACACCGGTGGGCACAGTAAAATCACGTATTTCCATAGGTCTCAAAAAGCTAAAGGAAGTTTTTGGAGGTGAATATAATGGATAAGATTGAAAAAATTCTTGAAAATCAAAAAATCAATATTGAAAATATTGAAGTACCTAAAGAACTTGAAGCAAGGTTAAGGAGATCCTTAAGCAGAAAAAAGAAAAGCTACTCAAAGGCATTAACTGCAGCAGTTGTTATATTAGCACTGATATTTGGCTATAGCTATGATGCTATTGCATATTATGGAAAGAAAATATTAGGTTATGATAAGGTTGCTTTTGGAAATTTAAAGGAACTTAATGAAAAAGGGAGAGGCCAGGAAGTAGGTAAAAGCTTTACATTTAGTGATGGTACAAAGGTAACACTGGATGGAATAATGTTTGATGATAATAAATTTACTGGTTTTATTAGGGAGAGCAGCAACATAGAAATTGATGCATCTTCAATAAGTTATTCAATAAAGGGGATTAATCCCTTTGGATATATGCAAGAGAGTGGAGCAGGAAATTTTAACGAAGCTAGAACTGAGTTGAATTGGGTTTATGATTTTGAAGTACCCCATTTTTATGAGAAGTGGCTTACACTTGAAATTGAAAAAAGGGAAGAGGGCAATATTGAACATGGGAGCATAGGTTTCACCCTTGACAGGAGCAAGGCAATGGGACATACAGTTAAGCAGGATATAAACAAAAGTATTGAAATTGAGGATGCAGATATAGAGATAAATTCAATTATTGTTTCCCCTATGGCTGCAGTTGTAGAGGGCTCCTATAAATCGGAAAGAATAACAGATGTTCCAGATCCTAAAATAATGTATTATGTGGACTTTGATCTATTTATTAATGGAAATGAATATCAGGAGTCTGGAGGCAATATAAGGGGGGCAAATAATGAAAGAGCATTTAGTAAAGAATTCAATGCTGTCCCCTTAGATGTTAATTCACTCCAGATTAAGAATATTAAATTTGTTTCTGAGATACTTGTAGACAAAATGATTAAGGTAACCACTGAAACAAGTGATATGAAGATTGAAATAAATGAAACAGACATATCAATAAAAAAAGTAAAAACTGATGGTAATGCAACCTATATTACTCTAAAAAGCCAGAAATATGATGAAACCATTAATTCTAGGTATGATCCTCAAATAGCACTATTTATTTCTGGAGAACAAATTAAGGGTGAGGATATTACTTCAGGTGTTTTATATGAGGAGAATGGTAAAAAGTATATTGACAGAACATTTAAATTTAGCGGCAAGGGAGAGAATATGGAAATTGGGATAAAGGTTGTATATATTACTGAAGGCAGTAGTGAGGTAATAAATATTCCTGTGAAGTAAGAGGTGGGACAGTTACTAAGTATTTACTAATACTACAATAAAGCAGCACCTAGTAAGATAAATTATTAGGGCTGCTTTACTTTTGTTAAGTGAGCTAATTTTTCAATAAGAAAGAAAAATAATTTCTTAAATAGAATATAGCAATTTCAGCATAGAAAAGATGGCATTAGTCTGGGGTTTCTAATTGCTAGAGAAACACCCTTTCGTTTTCAAAAGGAATGGTGGCATTAAGGGTTTGTATAATTATATAGGTTATAGGGATTTAGAATCCAATATTGTGGGGATTTATGGATATGTCATCTGCATCTTGACTTTGTTCAGTTGATATAATAAACTAAAAAAGAAGCCGAAAAATGTCGAATTTTCTGAAAAAGTAAACATTTTCATATCATCACATTAAGGTAAAATATCTAAATGGGGGTTGTTTTATGGCAAAAGAGATGGCAGAAAAAGAAGACAAGTCTTTATTTGAGTTGAATGGAAAACCTAGTATGCATGTAGCAATACCACAGGCGATGCAGCATGTTCTGGCCATGTTGGTTGGTAATATTACACCACCTATTTTAATTGCCCAGCTATTAGGACTACCTGCAAGTGATAAAATCCTTTTAACACAAGCAGCTATGTTGATTGGTGGTATAACCACTCTAATTCAGTTGTTCCCAGTCTTTGGATTTGGGATGGGACTACCTAATGTAATGGGTGTTGCATTTGCTTATATGCCTATTTTATCAGCTATAGGTTTAACTTATGGAATTAGGGCTATATTTGGTGCTCAATTAGTAGCAGCCTTTGCTTCAATTTTCCTAGGTATGATGATGGGTAAGATAAGAAAATACTTCCCACCAATAGTTAGTGGTACTGTAGTTCTTAGTATTGGATTATCCCTTTATAGTACAGCTGTAAATTACATGGGTGGTGGAAGCGCTGTTGCAGATGATTTTGGCTCTCCAAAGTATTGGGTAATTGCTTTAATAGTATTGTCTGTAACGCTTGGATGTAATTTCTTTGGAAAAGGGAAAATAAAAGTATCAGGTATGTTAATTGGAATTGGAATTGGTTATATTATTTCTCTTATCTGGGGTGATATGATTAGCTTTGAGAATGTAAAGAATTCCTCATGGGTTGCCTTTCCACAATTTTTTAAGTGGGGAATTGAGTTCCATCCTTCAGCTATCATTTCTATGATTTTAATGTACATTGTACAAGCAGTTCAAACTATCGGCGATGTTTCCTCAACTGCAATTGGTGGATTTAACCGTGAAGCTACTGATAAGGAGATTGGTGGAGCTATTAAAGGACAAGGAATTTGTGGTATGCTTGGTGCTTGTATTGGTGGATTGCCAACTGACCCATATAGCCAAAACGTTGGCTTAATTGCGACCACGAAGGTTGTTGCTAAAAGAGTTTTCACTATTGTTGGTGTAATTATGGTTGTTGCAGGATTATCTCCAAAATTTGGAGCGATAATGACTACAATCCCTTACCCAGTATTAGGCGGTGCGACAGTTACTGTTTTTGCTGCCATTACTATGTCAGGTATTCAACTAATTTCACAGCAACCACTAAACTATCGTAATAAGATGATTGTTGGTATTGCATTGGCTCTTGGAGTAGGTATTAGTACTGTTTCAGCTTCATTGCAATTCTTCCCTGTTGCTGTGCAAAATATAATTGGTAAATCTCCAATTGTTCTTTCATTTGCAATAGCATTTATTTTAAATATTATTGTACCTGTAGATAACAGTAAAGAAGATTAATTTGGTATGGAAGGGACATATACTTAGTATTTTACAGTAGCATGAAAGATCCATATTAGTAATATGTTAAAAAGCCAAACTGTGAATGAATTTATGTGATCAAGTCCTAGGGGTAGACTGGTAATTTAATACTTTACAAACACTTAGTGACTGTCCCCTGTTCACTAAATCTAAAAGTGTGTTCCATTGTCTGGAACACACTTTTATTTCTTTTTTCCCTTAATATAAACGCTAATTCCATTTAAGCCATCATTGGTTTTAGCCTTTTCAAGCAGACCTGCAAGATCCCCACTTTCTATATCCTTAGGAGTAACTTCATTTACCATTACAAGCATGCCATCATTTTCAGCATATAGGCTATACTTATAGAAAATGCAACCATTGTCAATAAATGTATTATATGCATTGGTTAAAACCTTTGCAATGCCTCCCATTGAGTTATCCTCTAAATCAAGTCGAATAGTAACCTCTGCATTCATTGGCAAGGACTTATCAAATTTCATATCAAGTTCTAAAACATCATTAGCATTTTCATATTCATTCTTATCATACATCACCATTGTAGTGTTGTTTTCATAACCAAGTTCCTTTGCAACAATATTTTTTGCAATATAGGAATATTCATCTGAAAGCCTTTGTAATGTATTAAACATCCCCAAAACATAGGTTTCATAATCATCCCCTTGAACTTTGCCATCACCATATTCTATGGAAAATTTAGTATCAATACTGGTTTTAGATTTAGCCCTTGCAATATATGATGCATTTTTAAAGTTATAGATTGATTTTTCTACTTCAAGATCCAAGTAAGAATAATTCTGCTTCACATATTGCTTTATAGCCTTGTTTGCCATCATTGCAGTTATTGGATTTCCTACAAAAGAATTAGTAATAAAAAGGATACTACCAATAAGTGCTAGAGCTGCTATTATTGCAAGTATTTTTAATATTAACCTATTATTATTTTTCATACTGTTCACCTTTCTTTCTTAAATGCAAATTTTAGAAGTATAGCAATGACTACACCTATTCCAATTAACAGAGCATAAATTAGGCTGAAAAATAATCCACCATATAATGCCGTCCATCGAAACCCACCTGAAATTATCTCCCCAACTGAAATCCATGTAAAACTTAAAATGAAAACTGCAATAACTGCCAAGTAGCATTTTCTATTAAAGGTAATAAATGAAATGGCACCGGTAATAGGCATTATTATAAAGTTATAAAACATGTTCATAGAATTTGAAAGTGCAACACCTACAATAGCCCCTGATATAAGAATGATTACTTGGGTTATAAAAATACTGCGTTTGATGTCAAAAATAATCTTTTCATCCTTTATGGATGGTGTCTCTATGCAGATGTTCTCAAAGGAGTCGAATTCAGCTTTACAGCTCTCACAGCTTTTAACATGTTCATTTACTAGGTTAGTGCTGTCTATGCTTGCAACGCCATCCTTTACAAGTGGTATTAAATCAAGTATTATATTGCAAGAAATGTTCAACATAATCCCTCCTTTTCCAAAATTGCTTTAATCCATTTTTTTGTACGAAAATCAATTACCCTTGCTGAGCTTTCTGATATTTTTATCTCCAATGCAATTTCTGCAAAACTATACCCTTCTACTCGCATATTTACTATTTTTCGAATGGGTTCATCCTTTTCTGATAATAGTTTCCTAATTCTAGTTGCTATTTCCTTTGTTATCAATACCTCCGATATACTATCAGATATATATAATTCTAGAAGATCATTGTATTCAACGGTAGGCTTTTCTTTCCTTAATTTTTGAAGCCACACATTCCTGGCTATTGCAAACAACCATGTTTTTACTGTGGAATGTCCTCTAAAGTTTCCAATAGCTGATATTGCATGTATAAAGGTTTCTGATAACAAATCCTCCGAAAGGATAGGATTATGAGTAAGAGAAACCAGGTATTTATACACATCATTTTTATAAAGTATATATAAATTTTCTATTTGCTTCACATAAATCCCCCTTTCATATAATTAGTCACCTTTTTTATTAAAACGTTACAAGCATTAATCTTAATTCTAATATTTCATATAAATTTAAAAAGCTTGTCCACTAAATCCTTGTAATTTCTTAATTGTGTCTGACTCCATCTAATTTAAAAGGTGAATTAAAATATTCCTAACACTAGTATTGTTTATAATGAAAAATTATGCAAACTAAATAATATGAGTATATACTTATTATTCAGTATTCTTAATCTGTACATATGTATACTAAAAGAACTGTGAGAGAAAATTATGAATGAGGTGAGTGTAATGAAAAATATCAGTATTGGAAATGGAAAAATAAATGCTTCCGAGATTTCACTTGGATGCATGAGAATTTCTAGAAACAGGGACATTTACTTTTCAATCTGAAGTTATTGATAAGTAAATGTCCCTGTTTCTTATTTATTTAAAGGTAAGAAAAAACTATAATTGTGTTATTTATATGGGCTTTGTAGGATTTTATTATATAAAATAGTATTGTATAATAGACAATGGCACATGATTAGTGTACATTATGATGAAATTTTGGAGGGCATAAATAAAGTAAAATGGAGAATATAAAAAAAATTATTAAAAATGAAACTGTTTTTGTGATAGCTGCAATACTTACAATCCTGTCAATGTTTTTAGTATTACCAAGTAAGGAGTATTTTGAATATATAAATTTCTCTGTACTAGCCATTCTGTTTTGCTTAATGGCGGTAGTAGCAGGGTTTCAGAAAATAGGAGTATTTGAAGCTTTATCATCAATTATTTTATCGAGAACTAATAATGAAAAGTCAATAGGAATGATAATAGTAATAGTTTGCTTTTTCACTGCCATGTTGATTACAAATGATGTTGCATTAATTACCTTTGTACCCTTTACCATTGGTATACTTGGTGAAGATGATGACAATTTGATATTTGTCATTGTAATGGAAACAATTGCAGCTAATCTGGGAAGTATGATGACACCCATTGGAAATCCCCAAAATTTATTTTTATATTCCTACTATGGTTTGAATATATTTGATTTCTTTAAAATTATTGCACTACCATGTTTTTTAAGCTTTGTTCTAATTATGACAATTATGCTTTGTAAGAAAAGTGGCAATTTGCGTGTTAAGGCTAACCAAAGTCCTACATTAATTAATAAAAGACAATTACTAAAATATACAATTATGTTTGCCATTTGCTTATTAACTGTTCTCAATCTAATCCATTATATTGTATGCTTTACAATTATCTGTTCAATATTAATTGTTAGTGATAGAAGCCTTTTTAGAAAGATTGATTATATGCTACTTCTAACATTTGTTTGTTTTTTCATATTTGTTGGGAATATGAGTAGTATGGAGAGAATAAGAATGTTTGTTGGTGAGGCTCTAATGAATAGGGAAATATTAGTTTCAGCTATTATCAGCCAGGGTATTAGCAATGTACCTGCAGCAATTATGTTAGCGCCATTTACAGATAAAGCAGCAAAGCTTTTAATAGGTGCCAACATTGGCGGCCTTGGAACAATCATTGCATCTATGGCTAGCTTAATTTCATATAAATATTATGCTGCTAAGGAGCATGGGAGAAGGGGGAAATATCTCCTAGTGTTTAGTATATATAATTTTGCATTACTAATAATTCTGATTTTAGCAATGAGTGTCCTAGGGTAAGCACAATTGACATCTAAGTCAAATATATGCTGTAAATACATAAAAACCATGGAAACATTATACACCTTCTGAATGCTCACTCCTCCTATATTATTTGAACATAGTGTGCTGCTACCCACTGTTCATTAGTTTTATTAACCAAATACCATTCAATACCTTCATTTTTACATTTGACATAAATGTCAAAGGGCTCATTTTTGCCCTTCCTTAACATGCTTCCAGTTCTTGCTGAATTACTGGGTTTACTGCAGCAATCTAATGATGTTGTATTTTTTAGCATACCCCTAGCAATTGGCTGCAAATCATATGCCATAATATTAAATCCCTCACTTTCCTCTGGGAATTTTGGTCTCTTGCCTGCACGCAAGTCTGCACTGCTTAATCCTTGGGTATATTGGAAATGAGGCTTATCTATAATACTTCTCCAATCTCCACCCCATTCAAGTCCTAAACTCTTTCCAAGAGCTCCAATTTTATTCCACAGTCCCTGATTATTCCAGAGGGCTCTCCCATTAACTATGGGAACTACATCAAATGCCAAGCCAAAACCATGTGCCCCTGCAAGTGGAGTATTTGTACTTCCAGGTACTTTTTCATATAGGTATCTTTGATATTCCGGATCCCTAAGAGTTGAGGTAACTATAATTGATATTCCTTCATTTTTACATAGTGCAATAAGCTTATTACATAGCTTAGCCGCATAAGGATGAAGGTCTGATATT
>JARDZI010000095.1 GCA_029240935.1 Clostridiales bacterium | reverse complement strand
AAGTAATGTATCCTCCAAATATTATGGGGAGAGATGAGATTGGAAGGGATGTTTTCTCAAGAGTTTTATATGCAGGAAGAGTATCCTTAAGTGTAGGATTTGTTGCTGTAAGTATATATGTAACAATAGGTACAATATGGGGTGGAGTAGCTGGATATTATGGTAAGTGGGTAGATAATATAATGATGAGAATTGTTGATGCTATTATGTCAATACCTACTTTTATACTATTGATTACTGTAATGGCAGTTTTTAAACCAAGTCTATATAATGTTATGATTGTAATTGGCTTAACTGGGTGGACAGGTATTGCAAGATATGTTCGTGCAGAGTTTCTTTCTCTCAAAAAGAGAGATTTTGTTGAGGCAGCAAGATGTATTGGAGCAAAAAACTCAAGAATTATATTTAAACACATACTCCCAAATGCCATGGGTCCGGTTATAGTATCTGCCACTATGGGAATTGCAGGTGCAATACTACTTGAATCAAGTTTAAGTTATTATGGACTAGGAGTAATGCCTCCAACACCAAGCTGGGGAAATATGCTGACTAATGCACAGGAATTAAGCACAATGTTAGATGCACCATGGAAGGCTTTTTATCCTGGTATGTTTATTTTTATTACTGTACTTTCCTTTAATTTTGTTGGCGACGGTTTGCGTGATGCATTAGATCCTAGATTAAAACAATAGTAAATGAGGTGCTGTCATGGAGAAGTTAGTAGAGATAAAAAACCTTAAAACATATTTTTATACTGAAGATGGAGTAGTACCTGCAGTGGATGGCGTAGATTTTTATATTAAGCAAGGAGAAACATTAGGTGTTGTTGGAGAGTCTGGATGTGGAAAAAGTGTTACATCACTATCCATGTTAAGGCTTATCCAAACTCCTCCAGGGAAGATTTTAGAAGGAAGTGAAATATTATTTGAAGGCAATGATTTATTAAAGTTACCTGAAAAGGAAATGAGAAAAATTCGAGGTAATGATATTTCAATGATATTTCAAGAACCAATGACATCATTAAATCCAGTTTTTAGAATAGGGTACCAATTAGAAGAGGTGCTTAAGCTTCATCAAAAGATGAATAAAACCCAAGCAAGAAAAAAATCCATTGAATTATTAAAGCTTGTTGATATTCCAAGACCAGAGAAGGTTGTAGATGATTTTCCACATTCATTAAGCGGGGGTATGAGACAAAGGGCAATGATTGCCATGGCTCTTGCCTGTAATCCGAAATTGTTAATTGCAGATGAGCCTACAACTGCACTTGATGTTACTGTTCAAGCTCAGATATTGGACTTAATGAAAGAACTTAAAAATAAAATAAATTCCTCTGTTATGCTAATTACACACAATTTAGGAGTAGTTGCTGAAACCTGTGACAGAATTATAGTAATGTATGCAGGATTAGTAGTAGAAGAGGGAAGTGTTTTTTCTATATTTGAAGACCCAAAACATCCATACACCGTAGGCTTGCTAAAATCCATACCTTCACTTGAAACAAAGGATATTCATACTAAATTAGAATCAATTCCAGGAGTTGTACCAAATCCACTCAATATGCCAAAGGGATGTAGATTCTCACCAAGATGCAGCCGAGTCATGGATAAATGTAGAACAAATGAACCAGAATTGACAATAATCGGTGAAGAAAGAACGGTTCGATGCCATTTATATAACAAGAAGGATGGTGGCAAGTGATGGAAAAAATTTTAGAGGTTAGAGATTTAAAAAAATATTTTCCAATAAAAGGTGGAATTTTTGATAGAACTATAAATCATCTTAAGGCAGTTAATGGCGTTAACTTTTTTATAAAAAAAGGTGAAGTGTTAGGTCTTGTAGGGGAATCGGGTTGTGGGAAAACTACAACTGGAAGAACAGTCTTAAGACTTCATGAACCTACTTCCGGTGAGATAATATTTGATGGAGAGGATATTTGCAAATTAAACAATGAAGAATTAAGGATGAGAAGAAGGAATATGCAGTTAATTTTCCAGGACCCATTTTCTTCTTTAAATCCAAGATTGACAGTTGGTGACATTGTTGGGGAGCCATTATTAATAAATGAAAAAAGCATTAAGACCAAGGAAAGAAGCGAAAGAGTAAAGGAACTTCTCCAACATGTTGGACTTAGTCCATATCACATAAGAAGATATCCTCATGAGTTTAGCGGTGGGCAAAGACAAAGAATTGGGATAGCCAGGGCTCTTGCATTAAATCCCAAATTTATAGTGTGTGATGAGGCTGTTTCAGCCTTAGACGTTTCAATACAAGCACAAATAATAAATTTGTTTGAAGAGCTAAAGGAGAAGTTTGGATTAACATATTTATTTATTTCTCATGATCTTAGTGTTGTAAAACATATTTCTGATAGAATTGCTGTTATGTATTTAGGAAAGATTGTTGAGATGGCTGATACAAATGAATTATTTGAGAAACCACTACATCCATATACACAAGCATTATTATCAGCAGTCCCTATAGCAAATCCAAGGAGCAGTAAAACAAGAATCATGCTTCATGGAGACGTACCATCACCAGTAAATATACCAGATGGATGTGTATTTTCAACGAGATGCAAATATTGTATGGATATATGTAAAAAGCAGCTGCCGGAGCTTGTAGATGTAGGAAATGACAGATTTGTTGCATGTCATCTTGAAAAGAAAGCATAGATACAGTGTTTCTTTTCAATCAAATAATGTTATTGTTATGAAAGACACTGCCGGTGGCAGTGTCATCCTGAACGTAGAGAAGGATATTATAGAAAGCTGACTATAAGATCCTTCTCTACGTTCAGGATGATACACATGTAACATATTGTTTTACAATTTAAAATTAAAATTATTCAAAATCTTCTTCTAATACTTGTTCCTCGCCAATCATTTCGTATGCCTTAACTAAATTACCAGAAATAGAGTTTAAAAGCTCCTCATTAGGAATAATGCTTATTTTTGTTATTGCCTCATCTTTAAATAATTCTATTTCAACTGTACTTTTAATCATTGGAACTGTTAGTCCTGAGAGCTTTTCAATAAGAGCATTGTTTACAAGTGCTATCATTTTATAAAATTCTTCTTCAGTTTGTTCGATTGTAGCATTTGTCTTATCAACTATCCCTGGTAATACTTCTTCTGTAATTTTGACAAAATCAACATACTCAATTTCAACAGTTGCTTTATACTTATTATCATCAATTTTGGTAGTGGATTTAATTCTATAATTCATTTTAGAAAAAGTTTTTAAAGCCAACTCCTTTTGTTCCTCATTTTCAAATGTAAAAATAGAATTTATAAAATCATAAGAATTTTTATCCTGGAATAGATAGTCTGATGCCTTTGTTATATCCCCAGCTTGTACAGCATCTAAAAAGCCTTTAACAGTAGATTCTGTTAAATTAGATTTACAGGAAACTGAGGTTATTAAAATAAACAATATTATCATCGAAATGCTAGATTTAAATTTTATTTTTTTTAGCATTTGTTATCCCCCTCAAGTTTTAATTTTCCTTATATATACTATCTATATTATACATAAAATAACAATAAATACCAATGAATTTTATATAAAACTTCTTCTAATTTATTAAAATACTATATTTTATTATTTAGGAGTGATATTTTAAACTTCAATAAAGAGTTGAAAAGCCAGAAAACAGGTTACTTCAACTCTCTTAAATCTGCAAATCTGTACCCTATTGATTGCATTTCCTTAATTATTGAATCGAGGGCTATTGTGTTTGACTTTGAAACCGCATGCAATAGCATTATTTCCCCATTATGGCTTCTTGTCATTATTTTATTTATAGTTTCATCAACCTTTGGTTGGTTATTAACTTCCCAGTCCTTATGAGCAAAACTCCAGAATATTGATCTATAGCCAAGCCTCTGGGTTAAATAAAGGGATTTTTCACTGAACTCTCCCATTGGAGGTCTAAAAAACTTTGGCATTTCTACTCCAGTAACCTCCCTAAATGCTTTTTCTGTATCGGAAAATTCAAGATTGAATGCTGCTATATCTCCAGTTTTTGATGGCATAGAAGGGTGGTTTGAAGTATGATTTCCAACTAGATGACCTTCATTAACCATCCTCTTAATCAAATCCTTATTCCCAGTTATATAGGGTTTAGTTACAAAGAAGGCTGCTTTAACATTATTAGTCTTTAAGGTATCAAGAATTTGACTTGTATAACCATTTTCATAGCCCTCATCAAATGTCATATAAATAACCTTTGAAGTAGAATCTCCAACATAGTATCCTGAATATTTATCAAACATTGCCTTAATCTTAGCTGGAATCTCTGGAACAGTATGAGTATTGTTTAATTTTAAACCCCATGGTATTAGAGTATTATCGAGAACAGTGTTTTCAGGTGTTATTACAGGAGAATTTACCTCTTCTTTATCTTCATTTGTCTTCTGATTCTCATCAAAATTGTTAGGACTTGAAATAGGATTGTTATCCTTAGTACTTTGATCAACAGAAGTAGTATTGTCTGGCATTGATTGAGAAGGTAATTTTTTATTCAGGCAGGAAGAGAATATTAGTACAAATGAAAGTATAATACTAATTAATAATGGTAATTTTTTAAATGTCAGCATTGATGTTTCCTCCCGATTTATGGTACATAATAATCTGTTTTTTTACAAGGCGTTTCATAATATTAATCAAGATTAATATTTGTAAAATAGTAGAAAGTTATTCTTGATTTAAAAAAATATTTAGAGTTTTATTAGTATGTACTGTTGTAGGGGCGAACAGTGTTCGCTCGCAATTTTGCACTATGATACAGGCATATCTCAAAATCCTGGTACCTCAGGGGGGAACACTGTTCACCCCTACATTGAAGGTAGGTTCTTGACATTGTCATTGAAATGAAAGTCGCTGCCAACGGTAATGTCATCCTGAACGTAGTGAAGGATCTTTTGTACGTACCCTAGAGGAGGATTCTTCACTACGTTTAGAATGACAGATTGTGATATCTGATGTGGCTGACACCAATGGTTAATCAATCTGTAGTGGCAGTCTTCCACGTCTGCTTTGATAACCTTGATTGAACATGTTGCAATATTACAAGAAATCTAGATACCTTAAGGAAGGTCCAGAGACCTGCCGCTACAGATAGGAGAATGTTTAATAGTACGCATTTCCCCACAAATATGCAAAAAAAACTTATCTACTTTACACTGCCACCAATTTGAGTTAGATTTATAATATAGAAATGGAGTGTGATTGGATATGCTGCAGATGTTTATTGATGATTTAAAGCTTATATATACAGAGGTAGTAGAAGGAAATAAACCAAATCTAGAGTATTTTAAGGACAAGTGGCAAATTAATGAGGGCATAGGTGAGGCATATCAAAGTCTTTGCAAAAAGGAGCATAAGAAGGAATTAGGAAGCTTTTATACACCATTAGAGGTTGTTAGGTACATGGTTGATGATATAGTTAAGGATATAAATTATGAAGAAAATCCTAATATTAAAATTCTGGATCCCTCCTGTGGAGGTGGATATTTTTTAATAGAACTGTATAAGAAATTGGTTATAAAAGCAGAAAAATTAGGGATTGATAACCCGGAAGACCATGTAATGAACATAAATCTATATGGATTTGATATAGATGAAAATGCTATAATGATATCCCAAATTGAAATCTATGAAAAAACAGGACACACTGCTTCTAATATTGAGTGCAGGGACTTTTTAATTGGATTACAGGAGGAGTATGACATCATTATTGGTAATCCACCTTATATGGGTCATAAAATGGTAACAGGGGAGTACAGAAAAAAGATATCAGAAGAATATAGAGCAGTTTTTTCTGACAAGGGAGATTTAAGCTATTGCTTTATAAAAAGAGGAATAGACAGTCTAAAGAATTCTGGTAGGCTTGTTTTTTTAACTTCAAGGTATATACTAGAGGCATTAAATGCTTCAGATATTAGAAGGTACATAATTTCTAGGGGAAGCTTAATTAGTATTGTTGATTTTTATGGTGTAAGGATTATTAAGGGAGTTGGTGTTGATAATATAATTCTTAAGTTTGAAAAGAGTGAAGGTATTGAAGAGTTAGACTTTTTTAGAGTTAAGAGTATTGCAAAGGGCATGGGAGAAGAAGTGTTTAATGACATTTCTAGAAATAAAGAAAGATATGTAAAGCATGTTAATATAAATATAAGTAATTTAAAAGATGAAGGTTGGAGTTTCTTAAATAGTATGGAAATTTCTATAATAAATAAAATAAATGGATATGAGCTTTCAACCTTTTGTGAAAGCTTTCAGGGAATTATAACAGGATGTGATGATGCATTTGTAATAACTGAGGAAGAAGCAAATAGATTAAATATAGAAAGAGAACTTCTTAAACCATGGATTAAAAATAAAAACGTTAGAGAATATAGAGTTTCACAGCCTGAGGAACTTCTGATTTACAGTGATTTAATTAAAGAAGAAAAGGTATATAAAAATGCAATTGATTATATTGAAAGATACAGGGGAAGGCTTGAGGGAAGAAGAGAATGTGTTAAGGGAATGCGAAGATGGTATGAGCTTCAATGGGGAAGAAAACCTGATATATTTGAAGGTAGTAAAATAATATACCCATATAAAGCATCAAAAAACAGGTTTGCATTGGATAGGGGTAATTATTTTAGTGCGGATGTATATGCTATTAGAATAAAGGAGATGTTTATTAATACCATTTCCTATGAATTTTTAACAGGAATACTTAATAGCAGCATATATGAATTCTACATTAAGACCATAGCCAAAAAGCTAGGGGATGATTTATATGATTATTATCCTAATAAAATAATGACACTTAGGATACCTGAAAACATAATGCCAGTTGAACAGGAGGTTTTAAATCCAGGAAACAGTACAAGGTATAATATCGATATGATATTGCTTGACCATTTTGGTATGAACCTTGATGAATATTCTATTATAAGGAGTTGGTGCTTATGATATATGTTGGGACATCGGGCTATAGCTATAAGGACTGGAAGGGGAGCTTTTACCCTGAGGAAATAAAGGATGGGGAGATGCTCAACTTTTATTCGCAAAAGTACAATTTTACTGAGATAAACTCTACCTACTATAAGATGCCAAGCTATTATGTTTTTAAAAACCTTAATGAAAAAACTCCTGAAAATTTCATGTTTTCAGTAAAGGCATTTGGTGGCTTTACCCACAGCAGAGATTCTGAGGCTGAAGATTCTGTAAAGTTTATGGAAGCACTTAAACCATTAAGTGAGAATGGCAAGCTAGGGTGTATTGTTTTCCAATATCCATATTCCTTTCATAATACATTAGGAAACCAAGGTTATCTTGAGAAGATAAGAGATATGTTTAAAAACGAAAAAATAGTATTTGAATTCAGAAATTCTGTATGGACAAGGGAAGAAACAATTGGGTTTTTAAAGGATAGAAATATTGGCTGGGTGTGTGTGGATGAGCCAGATATTAAAGGATTAATAAGACCTGCCGTTGCTGCAACCTCAGATATAGGATATGTAAGGTTCCATGGAAGAAATAAGGAAAAGTGGTATGACCATAGGGAAGCATATGAAAGATATGATTATCTTTACTCAGAGGAGGAGCTTTTAGAATGGATTTCTAGGATAAACTATGTTGATAAGCATTCTAAAACAACATTTGTGGCATTTAATAATCACTTCAGAGCTCAGGGAGCTAAGAATGCATCAATGCTAAAAAGACTACTTGGAGAGTAGGTATATTTAGTCTAGGGAGTAAAACTGTACGCTTTTTTGTACAGTTTTTTTAATTTTTTTGTTTTAAAAATCTCATCAAAGTAGTATACTAATAATACGAACATATGTTCTGAGGTGGTATTATGAAAAATATACTTCATGTTGATTTAAATGCATTTTATGCATCTGTGGAACAGGCAATACACCCAGAACTTAAGGGACTGCCTGTTGCAGTTGCTGGGGATGCCAGTAAAAGAAATGGAATAGTATTGACCTCCTCTTATGAGGCTAGAGCTCTTGGAGTAAAAACTGCAATGACAATAGGAGAGGCAAGAAATGTATGTCCAAGTATTTTACTTATTAAACCTAATTATAAAAGCTATTTTATGTACTCAATTAGTGTAATGAATATACTGAAAAGCTTCACTCCAGACGTAGAACAGTATAGTATTGATGAAGCTTGGCTTGATATTACAGGATGTGAGGGAATTTTTGGAAACCCAAAGGAAATAGGTGACAGGATTAGAGAAAAAATAGTTGAGCAGCTTAATATTACTGCAAGTGTAGGCGTATCATATTGCAAGCTAGTTGCAAAAATGGCATCTGATATGAAAAAGCCTGATGGGACAACAGTAATAATGAGGGAGGATGTCCCTTCTATGATATGGCCACTCCCTATTGAGGACTTAATAGGTGTTGGAAGAAAAATGAAGCCTAAGCTAAATGAATTAGGTATATTTCGAATTGGTGATCTTGCTAATATGCAGCTTTCACTTCTAGAAAAAAGATTCGGAAAGATGGGAAGATATCTCTGGTATTTTGCAAATGGAATTGATAATTCGAGGGTTTGCTCTGAAAGTGATGAGGTTAAGGGTGTAGGTAACTCCATAACCACACCAAGGGATTTAAACAGCATTGAGGAGGCATCTGAAGTAATTATGGCTCTTTCAGAAAGTGTAGGAACTAGATTAAGAGAACAATTACAGGAAGGAAACGTAATTGAAATAATGATTAAGACAAAGGATTTTATGAGCTGTATGAGGCAGAAAAAACTTCCATACTTCACAAATTCGACAAGAGAAATACATAAAAGGGCATTAATCCTACTAAAGGAAAACTGGGAGGGAAAAGTACCTCTAAGACTCCTTGGAGTTAGAGTTACTGGGTTAATGCCTGCATCAAAATATGAACAACTGAGTTTTTTTGAGGAAAAGCTAAAGCAAAAAAATAAAAGGATAGACAAATGTATGGACAAAATCCGTGACAGGTATGGATATGAATCAGTTTTGAGAGCTTCTCTTATGGTTAATGAGAGCTATAAAATGCTTGAAACTGATTCTGAGACTGAGTAAAGCTTGAATTCATTAAAGGAGTTGAATTATGTATGAAAATGATTAGGGAAGCAGTAGATGCAGTAGTTTTATTCGAAAAAAGCACAGTAAATCCAATGATGATAACATATGGCGGAGGCAACATGAGGATAAACAGAATTATCAAGTCCTGGAAGGAAAGAAGGAACTTGAGGGACTGTTGTATTTATCTGTGTCAAGCGGAGGGAAGGACAGAACCAGTTGAACTAAGATGGGAGATTGAAAGCAACAGGTGGTTTATTGAGAGGATATGAAAACCAAATTTTATTACTTTACTTCTTAATATGAAACTCCACCTTATTTAGCACAATAATACTGTAGTGGCAGGTCTCTGTACCTGCAAGGGCAGCAGTATTTTGTTATTAGCCGCCTGACACTACAGTGTTTAAGTAGTTTCATCCTTTTTTGTGCCAGCATGCTGGCAGTTATTTTCATTGCAATGACAAATTAGCCAACAGAGACATTTTACCACACTAGCCTTCAAAGGTTCCATATACAACTGGTTTATAGTCCTTTACCATTATTCTTCCCTTCGATATTAGAGTATTTAGTTGAAGCTTCTTATCTAGCAGAAGTAGATCTCCATCATAACCCTCCTGTATAGATCCTTTTCCTTTCAGTTTTAATAGACTTGCAGGTGAGGAGGTGAAGGGCAGGAGTGCAAGCTCAAGTGGTATACCACTTTCAACACAGCCCTTAAGCATTTCTAACTGGGTTCCAGGTGTTCCTACACCAAGCTTAATCAATCTGCCATTGTTATCAAAATATGGAAGACTACCACCTGCATCTGAGCTCATTGTTACATGGTCTGGGTCAATACCCAGCTGAAGAATATTTTTATAAGCTTCAACTGGATGTACTGCATCATCACCCTCTGGCTTGATACCTGAGGTTATGTCCATATAGCCACCAATTTTTGCATATTCTATGGATTGTTCAAATAGTCGTTTATTTCTATTCACGTGGGTAGGAAGAAGGTTTTCACAGGATATTTCATTTTTCTGAACAAGCTTAAATACAGGGTCAAGACCCTTTTTTTCATCACCAAGATGAAAATGAAGAACTCCACATTTTCCAGAAAGCATTCCTCCAACCCTTGCCTCACTTGCAAGTCTTTCTAAATCATAATCTGAAGGGTGGCTTGATCTATGATCAGAAATGGCAATTTCTCCAATTCCGATGACCTTGTCAATAAGTATTATATCGTTTCTTGGATTGTCTGTTAAAATTCTTGTTGGAAACTCATAGGAACCAGTCCATACATATGTAGTAATACCCTCTATTTCAAGTGCACGTGCTTTTGCGATTAAGCTCTGCATACTTCTTGTTGTGCCATCTGTGCCTAATATTCCAACACATGTAGTAACTCCATTTAAAGTTAAGCTTGTAAGCATAAGCTCTGGGGTTCTGGTGGTATATCCACCTTCTCCGCCACCTCCTGTTATATGTACATGAAGATCAATTATACCAGGAACAACGAATAATCCTTCAGCATCAACTACTTCGACCTCTGGAAAATTTTTATCAGGTATATTTATTTCTTGAGACATGTATTGAATTTTATCAGCAGCAAGCAATATATTTTTCTTTCCTAAATAAGAGGGCTCATAGATAGTTCCAGATTTAATTAGAATCATTTAATCACCTCTTGATTAGGTTGTGTAGAAAATTGATTTTTATTAGCAAGTATTTTAACAACTATGTGTTGTAGGGGCGAACAGTGTTCGCCCGCAAGTGGGCACTTTGATACAGGCAGAATCTAAAATCCTGGTACCACACGGGCGAACACTGTTCGCCCCTACATTAAAGGCAGGTTCCAGACATTGTCATCCTAAATGTATTGAAGGATATTGCCTAGAGATCACAAAAGATTCTTCACTGCGTTCAGAATAACAGTTTGTAATATCTAATATGGATGGCACCAATGGTCTATCTGT
>JARDZI010000001.1 GCA_029240935.1 Clostridiales bacterium | reverse complement strand
TAATTATCAAAATATCCTTGGATAAATACTATAGGTGTTCCCTTATCTCCACTTCCTGAGGTTAGGTCACAGAGTGAACCTATCAAATCAGTAAGCCTTCTTGGAGTAGTTCCCTGGGATTCCATAACTCCTGTAAGGTCTGATTCCTTGTTCTTAATATATTCTGAAATGGCCTTCTTAAGCTCATCACCCTGTAGCTTAGCGAAGTTGTTGTCTGCAAGATACTTTAGCTTCACTTCATTTGGTGTTCCTTCAAGTCCTGAAGTATATCCAGGAGAAACAACTGGGTCAGCAAGCTCCCATATCTTACCTACAGGATCCTTAAATGCACCATCACCATAAACCATAACTTCAACCTTTTTTCCAGTAGCTGCTTTAAGCATCTCCTGGATCTTATCCACAACAGGCTGACAATCCCTTGGAAAAAGCTTAATGCTATCCTCAGTTGCTTTATTTGAACCTAAAAGTCCATATTTTTCATTATATCCATTCCCATCAATTGAGGTTGATAGTATATCATCAAGGCTGTATATTTTTTCTCCACCATTAGCTTTTAATATTTTCTTTGTTCTAAATCTTGTATGAATATCACAGGTTAAAACATTTTTTGTATAGCTTAAAATTGTCTTAGGATTATTTGAGAATATGATTTCACATTCAATGCCATATTCTTCTATTAGAGATTTATAATATTCTACATAGTCAACACCTGTAAATGTATGCTTGATATATCCAAAATACTCACGGAATTGCTTTTCTGTTAAAACATCTGTCCAAGGGTTAACACCCTTCTCATCAAGTAAATCTATATCAACTAAATGGTTCCCTACCTCATCAGCTGGATAGCTAAGCATTAAAACAATTTTCTTTGCTCCCTTTGCAATACCTCGAAGACAAATTGCAAATCTATTACGGCTTAGTATAGGAAATATTACTCCTAGAGTTTCATTTCCAAACTTTGAGCTTACATCCTTTGCAATGGCATCAATGCTTGCATAGTTCCCCTGTGCACGGGCAACTACTGATTCAGTTACTGCCACAACATCCTTGTCATTAAATGAAAATCCTTCTGCCTTTGAAGCATCTAATACACTGTTTACAACGATTTTTTCTATGCTATCTCCCTTTCTGACAATTGGAGCACGAAGTCCTCTAACTACAGTTCCGACCATTCTTTCCATAAAAACATCTCCTTATTCTTATCATTTCGAATAAATATAGACTTTACACTTGTAATATACACCATATTCATGATATAAGTAAAATAAATACATTTGATATTAGATATAAGGAGTGCTTATATGATTGCAAAATTAGATTTGTATAAGGTTTTCTGTGAGGTAGCCAAAAATCAAAGCTTCTCCAACGCTGCTAAGAAACTATATATGACGCAGCCTGCTGTGAGTCAAGCAATTATGCAGCTTGAAGGTGAACTTGAAGTTCGTCTGTTTACACGAACCTCCAGGGGAGTAATGCTCACAAACGAGGGACAGTTACTTTATGAATATACAAACTCAGCAATTAATTTAATAAATGCTGGGGAAAAAAAGCTTCAAGATGCTAAGAGTTTAATGTTTGGAGAATTGAAAATAGGAGTTGGAGATACCATTTCCAGATATTTTTTACTCCCCTATTTGGAGGAATTTCATAATCAATCTCCAAATATAAAGCTTAAAATAATGAACCGAACAACCCTTGAGCTCTGCACAATGATAAAGTCTGGAGAAATAGACATGGCACTATGCAACCTGCCTATAAAGGACCCATCCATAGAAATACAAAAATGTATGGATGTTCAGGATGTTTTTGTATGTGGAGAGAAGTATAAAGAGGCATTATCCAAAGCATTAAGCTTTGAAGAAATAGCAAAACTTCCCCTTATCCTCCTTGACCACAAATCCAATTCAAGGCAGTTTGTGGAGAATTTTATTCTATCAAAGGGAGTTAAGCTAACTCCAGATATAGAGCTTGGTTCACATGATTTATTATTAGATTTTGCAAAAATCAATTTAGGAGTAGCTTGCGTTGTAAGGGAGTTTTCCAAGAAATACTTGGAAAACAAAGTATTATATGAGGTGGAAACAGTTGAAAAGATTCCTCAGCGGTCCATCGGATTTTGCTTCCTAAAAGGAGTGTCTCTTTCCTCTGCTTCAGCAAGGTTTGTTGAGATGGTAATGGGGTAATCCATAAAAGTAACAGCCACCCGAGAAGAGAATTTCATTTTTCTTCTCGGATGGCTGTTACTTTTATATAAACTTTGTTTTTTCCTACATTTAATTAGATTTCAGAACCTATTTCATATGCTGCTGTTAATGCTTCAAGTATTCTCGATACATTATTGGCATCACCAATTGTATGAACAGGTATCTGGGACTGTGACAAATTCTTTGACAGGCTGTTGTTTGGAATCATTCCTGCTGCAAGAACTATTGTATCAATTCCATTTAACACGCCTTGTCCCTCAAGGGTGCTATAAAGGATTGTGTCACCTTCAATTGCTGTGACTTTTGTGTTTGTTTTTAATTCCACTCCAAGACGCTTCAAAGTCTCAAGAAGGTGAGGTCTTATTACCACCCCAACATCTCCTGCAGGCTGGTCTGTCATTTCAAATACTGTAATTTGCTTTCCGTATTCTGCAAGGAATTCTGCAGTCTCACAACCAATCATTCCTGCACCTATTACAGCTATTCTTTGGCCAGTAGTTTTTCTTCCTTCAAGAACCTCCAGTGCTGTAGCAACCTTTTTACTATTAATACCTGATATACCTGGAATTAATGGTTTTGCACCTGTTGCAACAATTATATCTGATGGCTTAAACTCATTTATAAACTCCATGTCTGCTTCTTTTCCTAAAATTATATTTACTCCAGCTTTTTCAGCCTCATAGGAAAGATATGTGATTAAGCTTGCAATTTCATATTTCTTTGGAGGAATAGCTGCAGCCCTTACCTGTCCGCCAAGATTCTGTGTTTTTTCAACCAAAGTAACTTTATGTCCCCTTTGCGCTGCTACAACTGCTGCTTGAAGTCCTGAAGGACCTCCACCAATTACAAGAACCTTCTTTTGTTCCTTTGCAGGAGTATGGTTTATGGTTCCTTCTCTACTTACTAGAGGATTAACGGTACACTTAAGGAGCTGGTCCTTTGAAGTGAAAAGTTCGTCAATACAACGTGTACATCCTATACATCTTCTTATACCCTCAACATCTCCCGATCCGGCTTTTTTAGCCCAGAATGGATCGGCGATGGCAGCTCTGTTGATTCCTACCATATCAGTTCTGCCTTCTGCAATAAGCTGTTCAGCCATCCGTGGTTCTGTTATTCGTGCACTTGAGATAACAGGAACATCCACAGATTTTTTAATTTCCTCAATGTTTACCATGTTACATGCATGTCCAAAGTAGTATGGTGGTATTTCCCAATCAAGTTCTGAAAAGGAACCTGCTGAAACATCTATTGCATCAATTCCTGCATCAGCAAATGCCTTGGCAATAACCTTTGATTCCTCAAGATTTCTTCCACCATTTGCCTCATGGGATGCCATTCTTACAAGTAGAGGATAATCTCTACCAATTTCCCTTCGAACCATACTTACTATCTCAAGTGGAAGTCTTAATCTTCCCTCCAGTGTTCCACCGTACTTGTCAGTTCTCTTATTTGTCCTTCCGGAAAGGAATGAAGCTAGAAGGTATCCATGGGTGCAATGGATTTCCACTCCATCAAAGCCTGCTTCCTTGGCCCTCTTAACTCCATCAAGATAGTCATTTTTAAATTCTTCTATTTCCTCAATAGTTAATTCATGAGGTATTTCTTGTAGAAAATGATCAGGAACAGGTGATGGAGCTACTGGTTGATATCCTCCATTTATTCCAGATGTAGTTGAACGTCCAAGATGACCTACTTGAATTACAATCTTTGCTCCATGTTTATGCACTTCGTCAACTACATTTTTCCAGTATGGTAATGATTCATCTGACCATATACCTCCTCCCTTCGGCGACCAAAGACCCTTCTTTTGAACAACTGTTTGCTCCACTATTATAAGTCCTGTTCCTCCCTTTGCTCTTTCTCCGTAGTAGTATGCCATTCTTTCAGTTGGAAAGTTATTTACTCCATCAGCATACCCGGTTCCCATTGGGCATAAAACTATTCGGTTTTTTACCTCCATTGTTCCAATTTTTATTGGTTTAAAAAGATTTGAGAATTTTTGCATTATAATACCTCCTAAAATTTCTTGATATTAGATAGTTCGATAAAATTTTATCTATTTCCTTTGTGCAATACAGAGTTTTTACTTAATGGAATATATACAATATGCACAATTGCATAGTTGTACCAATGTGTTTAATCATGTTATAATAGTGTACTGTTAGATAAATATTTAACAATATGATAGGAGGGACCTTTATGCTGCTAGGAGATTTGTTAAAAAATATAGATCAAAGAAAATATCGAATAGAATCACCAGACACTCTGCATCAAAGAGTTCATGGTATAATTGCCATAGAAGAAATAGAGGAATTAGTAACCATAAACACTCTCGAAACACTACTGATATGTGAGTTATCTTTTTTAAATTCAAAACAGGTTATAAATGAACTTGTTACTATGTTTTCCAAAAATATTATATCTGCTATTGGAATAATTAATAATTCCCAGACTGTTGAAGAGTGTGAACAATTAAAAAATATAGGAGACAAGTACAACATGCCTTTGATTTACTTCGATAAAAATGTCTCTATAAGAAAGCTTCTAAATGAATTAACTAGTGCTGTAAATAGCTACAATCACTCAGTTGACGACCTTATAAGAAACGACTATATGGAGCTAGTACAGCTTGTTATTCAAAATCAAGGCTTAAAAAGAATTATTAATACTTCAGCTCAAATTCTTGGAAATCCATTAATTATAACTGATGATAGCTTCAATCTACTTGGGTACTCATCATCCACTGAGGTTAATGACCCCATATGGAGGAATATAGTGGATAATGGATATTGTCCTTATGACATTGTTCAAATACTACATGGAGAAGGTTTTTTAAAACAGCTTGAAACTGAAGAAAGTCCCCTATTTCTTGACAAAGGTTCCTTTTCAGTTTATATAAGAAGACTGGTTTCAGAAGTGTCCATTAGTAGTAAAATAAAAGGATATATAGCCCTTTTAGAATATGAGAAACCTCTTTCTGAGCTTGATAGGCATATGCTCAAATTCATATCATCTATAGTGGCCATGGAGCTTGCTAAATCTGATGCAGTTGAAAGAGCAAGGGGTGAAATGGAAAATGAACTTTTAAGAGACCTTGTAAAGGGAAATATTCCAAGTGAATCAGTGTGCGAAAACAGGGTGAAATCCCTAGATTGGAAACTTGGAAGTTTATTTGAAGTATGGCTTATAAGCAATATTGATATACAGCGTATTGGAGGAGAGCATTTCGGACCAATTCAGTCTATTATTACAAAGAGAATCCTAAATTCAAGAGTATGTTTTACATCTAAGCAGATTATAGTTTTAGCAACATATGATGAAAAAAGACTGATAAGAAAGGCAGTAGAGCATATTGAAGAATATTGCAGAAAGAATAGGCTACGTTTTGGAATAGGAAGATCATATTCCATGCTCATGGAGATTTCAAAAAGTTATAAAGATGCGGAAAGAGCACTGCTATTGGCGGAAATGCTTAAAAAAGGTCAAACTACTTATTATTATAATAATATGGTTGTATATGATATGCTGTCTCAAATAAGTAATAAAACATTCTTCAATGATGGACTTCACAGACTTGCTGAGTATGATAAATCCCAGGGAACAGATTATATAAAAACTCTTTTAAGCTATTTTCAAAATGGACTTAACCTTAGTAAAACTGCTGAGGATATGTATGTTCACAGGAACACCATAGCCTATAGGTTAAAAAAAGCAGAGGAGATACTTGGATGCAATATGGAGAATTATCAAAGTCGTCTTCAACTCGAATTAAGCATGCTATATTTAGAACTTAATACATTTTAAGTTATGTATTCTAAGTGCCAGGATCCTGACAAGTGACATCTTTATTTTCCACTTGCCAGAAGCCTGGTACCCTTTATTCTGTCTGTCTCTTCAAGCTCTCTTAGATCAATAACTAAACCTATGTTTTTTCCAATATAAATTCTAAGTCATATGGATGAAATTCTTTCTTTTTTCAGATGACAGGTGTCCTGCCGATATGTTAAAATATGTTAAAACATTAATACTTGGGGGAAATCAGATGAAAGAACTATTATTAAAAAGAAAAAAAAGATTCATGCTATATGTCCTTGCCTGTTTTTTGCCAGTAATAAATACATTACTGCAAAACCTCTCATTTGCCCTGTTAATTGGCAGTATTCAAGTGGGGAAAATAGATTACTTTATTAAGGTTTTTGCTCTGACTATTTTTTTTGTATTAATAGGAGAATTATTTTACATCACCTCCAGGTTCATGAGAATTGGTTATATGAGAGATACCATTTTGGATGTTAGAATTGGAGCCTTTGAGAAAATTCTTAAGCACTCCTTTGAGAGCTTCAATAAAAAATCAAAGGATACTTATATCTCAAATCTAATAAATGATATTAATACCTTTGAACAAAATTTCTTCCTAAAGCTTCTTAATGTAATTTTTAATATTGGTGTGTATACTTCTTCACTAGCAATACTGTTCTTTTTGGATTATAAGTTTGCTCTTGGAATTTTTGTTATTTCCTTATTGATGTTTTTACTAACCAGAAGCTTTGAGAATAAAACCGTGAAGCTCCAGGACGAGGTCTCAGAAAACAACGAAAAATTCACCCTGGACATTTCCAATACCTTTAATGGTCTTGAAGTATTAAAGCTCAATAGTGTAGAGGATAAGTTCCTATATAAATCCTTGAAGGCAGTTGATCAGGTTGAAAGGAAGAAGTTTCATTACACTGTTTTTACAGAAGGACAGAGAAGCCTGACTAGATTTCTTTCCTACTTTATTTTCATAGGTGTACTTATTTATTCAATAAACCTGACCTTTTCTGGCGGCTCCATTACCACAATTGTACTTATGGTTCAGCTGGCAAATTCATGTATATGGCCAATTGGCAATGCTCTTCCAATGTTCAATGATTTAAAAGCCTCAAAAGCAATATACGAAAAAATTACCAAGATTGATATTGAAGATAATAACATAATAAAGAAGGAAAAAGATTTTATTTTCAATTCTAATATAGATGTGTGTGATCTTAAGTTTAGCTATGAGGGTAAGGAAATATTCAAAGGTCTATCCTTCAAGATAGAAAAGGGTAAAAAGTACTTGTTGAAGGGTGCTAGTGGAGCAGGAAAATCCACATTAACTAAGCTGCTTTCCATGACCTATGATAATTATGATGGGTCAATAAAGCTGGATGGTACAAATTATAGAGAAATAAATGAGAAAAACTTTAATAAGCATATTTCGTTTATTTATCAAGATGTTTTTCTATTTGAAGATACAATAATGAATAATATCACCTTATTTAAGGATATACCATCGGTAGAAGTGATAAATGCGGTAGAAAAGTCAGGTCTAGGGGAGTTTATAGACTCTAAAGCTTCAGGACTACAGGAAATGCTAATGGAAAATGGCAAGAATCTTTCTGGGGGGCAAAGACAAAGAATATCCATTGCAAGAGCAATAATAAAGAATGCTGATATTCTATTTGTTGACGAAGGAACTTCTGGTTTAAACGATGAATTGGGAAGAGCTGTGGAGGATACAATATTATCCTTGGATAGTACAGTTATTGCAATTTCCCATAGATATTATGAGGGTATTACAGAAAAGTATGATTATATTTTAGAACTTAGTGATGGGATAATAAACCAATATACTGGCTTTGAATATTTTGAGGGGGTTGCTATATGAAAAAGTCTATTTATAAAAACTTCCCCTATTTGCTATTAGTTATTGTAATAGCAGCATTGTGCGCTGGGTTAGAGAGCTTTTCAACAATATTTATGATGAAGTCAATAGATGCCGCCACCGCAGGGAATAGGACTTTATTTAAGTCAGAGGTTATAAGGTTATTAATAATTGCATTATCATTAATACCAGCCACTATCATCCTATCCTTCTCCAAGGGGCTTTATAAAAGAAAGGCTATTGTTTCTGCGAAGATTAACTATATTAAAGGAGTATTTAAGAAAAATATTAATGAATTCCAAAGGGACAATAATTCAAAGTATATATCTGCATTAACAAATGATGTTAATACCATAGAAAATAACTACATTGATGGCTTATATGAGGTAACCGTGAACATGGTAAGCTTTGTAGCAGGTATTATTGTAATTGGATATGTCAGCCCAATAGCCCTAATTCTGGGGGTTAGCATAGGACTTTTTAGTACAGTAATATCAATACTATTAAGTAAACCTGTTCAAAAGCATCAAGTTCAAAGAAGCGACCTTTATGAGCATTATACTTCCTACATTAAAGAAGTACTCAGCGCTTTTCATATAATAAAATCCAACAATTTAAATGAGAAGGTACAAAAGGATTTCTATACTAAAAGCTATGCCATACAACACAAAGGGTATATCATAGATAAAATATACACATATATTACTTCGCTCCAAAACTTAAACATGCTCCTTACTATATATATATCACTTGGTATAACTGTATTTATAGCAATAAAAGGGAAATTGACCCTAGGTGGTGTTATTTTGGTTATAAATAACATGGAAAGGATAATGGCTCCTCTGTCACAAGTTGGAGAATGGATGCCTAAGATATTTTCCTCTAAAAAATTATTTATAAAGATTGAGGACACTCTAAAAAACCATGATAATCATCAAGAAATTATCACACTTGATGGACTCCAAGACTCTATTGAATTTTCCAATGTTTCCTTTGCCTATGAAGAAAATGATGTTTTGAAGAATATTAGCCTATCCTTGAAAAGGGGAGGCAAGTACCTTATTGTTGGTCCTAGTGGTGGTGGAAAATCTACTCTACTTAAGCTTCTAAGAAAGTATTACTCCCCTAAAATCGGAAGTATACTTATAGACGGAAATGACCTTAAAGACATAACCAAGGGAAGCTATTTCCACCATATATCAAATGTAGAGCAACAAGTGTTTTTGTTTGAGGATACAGTTAGAAACAACATTACCCTATATAAGGATTTTTCAGATGAGGAAATCAATATTGCTATTGAAAAGGCAGGTTTAAGTGACTTTATTACAGGATTAACCCAGGGACTTGACAGTATCATTTATGACAATGGCAAGAATGTATCCGGAGGAGAAAAAAGCAGAATCGCCATAGCAAGGGGACTGTTGCAAAAGGCTGATATTATATTTTTGGATGAAGCCTTTGCAAGCTTGGATTCCAAAATAGCAAAGGAGATTGAAAATACAATATTGAGCTTGGAGAATATTACTGTAATAAATGTTAGCCATGTGGTATTTGAAGAAACAAAGGGGAAATATAGTAATGTGTTCATGGTTAAGAACAAAGGTGTTTATTCTGTTTAGCAAAGTGGCAAGAGTGACAGCCATATGACTGCCACTCTTGCCACTTTTTATTTACTCTTTAAAATAATTCTTTTGCTGCTGAAGTAGGTTGCTAGGAAGTAGGCGCCGTAGACAATGGTGATGAGGATTGCTGTTATGATTATATTGCCTATTGCATTTAATTGGCCCCCATCCCTTATGATATCATTGGCAACCTTTATGCCTACGATTGAATGTACACAGGCCAGTGCTAGTGGAAGCATGAAGTATATGGCTATCTGCTTGAAGAGTGCAGATTTAATCAAGCTATCATCAGCACCTACCTTTTGAAGAATCTTATATCTGTGTCTGTTGTCTGCTGCTTCTGAAAGCTGTTGGAGGGCTAGTATTGCAGCACTTGTGATAAGGAATATTATACCAAGATATATTCCTACAAAGGATATTATAGCTTTTGCACCAACTTCCATAGCTCTCATTGCTTCCTTTGTAATTCCTTTTATTTTAAAATCAGCCTTTATACCCCTATACTTTTCTAATAGCCCATACACGTCATCTTCAAACTTCCTCTGCATCGCTTTACTGTCACCCTTACAGTTAAAAGAGAGAATGGTTTGAAAGGTTTTGCTACTCTCTAGCATTTTATCCGGGACTACAAGCGCAAGAAATACTTGATTTCCAGGACTTGTTATAACCTTATCCTCAAGAAGCTTGGGATAAACCTCATATTCCTTTTCTGCTATTGTAAGAGAGTATTTCATTTCTATGAATTTTGATAGAGCCTCCTTTAATTCTGGAGTCTCATAGGTATAATCAGAAAATATAGCTAACTGGTTTTGGGATAAGCTTACTTCATCTTTTCCCTGAAGCTCCATAAGTTTATTAAACTCTGAAAGCTTCAGCATAAACAATTTACTACCCAAGCTATGAATATTAACTCCTTCTGGCAAATATTCAACTACTCTTTTAAGAACCTTTTCCTTATTTATCGCTTCATCCTTATAATCATATAATGAGAATTCTGCGAATTTATCAGTATAATCATAGAGATTAAAATCATATTCCTTTAGTTTTTCTTCGATGCTTCCTCCTCCATCTAGAATGAGAGAAACATCATATGGTACAGTATTAATCTCAACTGAATTTAATGCATTAGTCATACCCATTCCTGTTGAAAGTATGCCTATGGTCCAAAACAGCATTAGACTTATAAGTGACATGGATATGTGGGCAGTATTTATCCTGGAATTGATCTGACGAAGAATAAATGCATTAAGCCCCTTAAAATACAGGTTTTTATTGGATTGTACAAGCTTCAGAAAAAAGCCAGACAAGGAGGCAAAAAACAAAAAGGTGCCTATGGATCCAAGTATAATCTCAATTAAAAGCTTCCTGTCAAAATTCATAATCCCATTTTTAAGCACCTGCCCATATGCTGTTCCAATACATACAATAGAAAGTATAAATAGTATAACTGTTATTACAGGGCTTTTAAGTCTTTGTTTTTCATTCTGCTTTTCAGCATTTATCAAGTCAATCAGCTTGAATTTGGATATTGATATAGTGCTGGCAACCATAACAATCAAAAATATTACCCCAAAATAAATAATTGTCTTAAGAAAAGCCCCTAAGGAAAATATAAATCTATACCCTGTCATGTCTACTTCAAAGAGCTTTGCTGTTATTATGGATAGCCCCTGTGATATAAACACTCCTGCAAGCAGTCCTGCCCCAAGAGAAAAAATGCCTATTATAAGGCTCTCTGCCACAAGTAGTCTTGCTACTTTACCCTTTCCCATACCAAGGGTCATATAAATTCCAATTTCCTTCTTTCGCCTTCTTATTAGGAAGTTATTGGCATATACAATAAGAAAGCCCAGTACAAAGGATACGAATACTGATATTACCTCCATAAGCTGTGTAAGTGTCTGCATCATCTGTGATTCTGACTGGGATATATTCATCATTGCCTTTTGTGCTTCTATTGAATTAAAAATATAAAATATACAAACCCCAAAGGTAAGTGTGAGAAAATACAGTGTATAATCCTTAAAGCTTTTGCGGACATTTTTTATTGATAGCTTAAAGTACATTTCCCATGTCACCTCCAAGAAGGGTTACAACATCTATAATCCTATTAAAGAAAACCTTCCTGGTATCGCTGCCTTTTATAAGCTCATTAAAGAGTCTGCCGTCCTTAATGAAAAGTATTCTGTTGCAGTAGCTTGCTGTAAAGGCATCATGTGTTACCATCAGAATAGTTGCATTCAGGTTTTTATTTAAATTTTCAAGGCTCTCAAGGAGTGTACGTGCTGACTTTGAATCAAGTGCCCCAGTTGGCTCATCTGCAAGTACCATTGCTGGATTTGTAATAATCGCCCTTGCTGCAGCAACCCTTTGCCTCTGTCCTCCGGACATCTCATATGGATATTTTTTAAGCACATCCCCTATTTCCAGCTTTTCTGCAACTTCCCCAACTCTTTTTTCAGCTTCTTTAGAATTAACTCCAGAAATGCTTAAGGGAAGTATAATATTTTCAAGCCCTGTTAGAGTATCAAGAAGATTAAAATCCTGAAATACAAAGCCAAGCTCCTCTCTTCTGAACCTTGCCAACATTCTGCTCTTCATTGCAGTTATATCCTTACCTCTTATATGTATATTTCCACTTGTGACAGTATCGATTGTGGATATGCAGTTAAGAAGTGTAGTCTTTCCACTTCCTGATGCACCCATTATACCTACAAATTCCCCTTCATCTACTTTGAAGCTTACATTATTAAGGGCCTTTGTAAGATTGCTCCTATTTCCATAATATTTTTCAACATTTAAAGCCTGTAATATCTCCATTTTTAAAACCTCCATCTTGTGATGGCTTCATTTTACTATTATAGTTTTACTACTGCCATAATTTAGGCTTACAGGAAACTTACATATTTGTAAGCTTTCTATAAGGACCACATGGTTAACCTGATGATTTCTATGTACCATCACAACCCCAACCATAGTGGCAAGCTTCTGTGCCTTCTTGATGGCACCCATGATTTGTAGTGGCAGGTCTCCCTCCTACTGCTTGGCCACTCACCATTTGTAGAATATATACCTTATACATTTGTGCCCCATAAAAGCGTGGAAGCCTGCCACTACAGTAGATTGACTCATAAAAATAAATTTGCAATCCTCATGAAGGAGTAGTTTAAGTTTCTTATTTATCTTATATCCGTCATAGATCCCTTAGGAAACACTATGCTAATTGTTGTTCCTTCTCCATATTCTGAATCTGCACTTATTCCAAGACCTAGCTTGTCACATAGCCTTTTGCATATATACAAGCCCATTCCAGTGGACCTTTCATTCTTTCTTCCGTTAGTTCCTGTAAACCCTTTATCAAATATTCTTGGGACCTCACTATCATTAATCCCAACACCATTATCCTCAATGTTTAGCACAATGCTGTTTTTCATCTTTGCTGAGGTAATTTTTATAAGAGAGCTTTCCTTATTTGAATATTTAACTGAGTTTGTAAGTATTTGACTTAATATGAACTGGAGCCACTTGACATCTGAAAAAACATTCTCATCCAGGTTTTCTGTTTGAATTCCAATATTATTATTAATAAAGAGCTTTGAGTTTTCCCTTAATACATTAAAACAAAGCTTTTGTAGATTTACTTCCTTTACTATATAATCCTTTTCCACGTTATTGCTTCTTGAGTAGAATAGGACCTGTTCAACATATTCCTCTATCCTTTCGAGCTCATCAGATATACTGTCCATTGCCTGACCTTTATTATTCTGGGTTATCAATTTTGATGAGGAAATAGGAGTTTTTATCTCATGGACCCATAGTTCCATGTATTCCACATATTCCTCCTGTATAAATTTATATTTATTAATCTCCTCAAGCATAGCCTTGTTGCAGCTTTTTATTATTTCATACAAAATAATACCCTCCTTGAAGGAAGGTGGATTAATCATCTCAGCAATCAAATTTTTCCTGTCAAGGGAGTCAAATATGCCAAGAAGATTGTTATAAAAATCTCTCTTTCCCAAGTATTCAACAACTAATGGAATTGCTGCACCTATTACGTACAAGCTGCCAATAAATACTGAGAGAGCCGGTCCTCCAACAGGATTTAAAATCCACAGAATTCCTATGGTTAAAAAAGCCACCAAAGACATAGAAATAGTGTATGCTATTTTTTCTATTAAAAAATCATGAATACTCATTTTACCATATACCCCTGTCCTCTTTTTGTTTGGATAACCTCTTCAAGTCCTGCTTCCTCAAGCTTTTTACGAAGTCTGTTTATATTGACAGTAAGAGTGTTGTCATCTATAAATACATCACTATCCCAAAGCTGTGTCATAAGATCATCACGACTCACTATATTTCCTCTATTTTCATAGAGGAAGGTTAGTACCTTTAGTTCATTTTTAGTAAGCTCATATTCTCTATTCCTATATTGAATGGTGCTTCGAGAAAGGTTTATAACAAACTCTCCACAATCAATACTTTCTTTTAGCATTTCCCTTAATGCCCTTTTCAGCACCGAAGAAATATGGGCAAGTAATATATGAGTATTATAGGGTTTGGTTATAAAATCATCTGCCCCAAGATTCATGGCCATTAGCTCATCAATTTCTGTATTCCTGCTTGTGACCACTATTATTGGGACATCTGAATGCTTTCTAATTTCCCGGCATAAATAATAGCCGTCCAATCCTGGAAGGTTAATATCAAGAAGCACCAGGTTTGGCTTTTTTGACAGTACCTCCTGAATTATGTTCTCAAAGTGGTTCGGAGCCTCACAAATATAGCCATTCCTCGAAAGAAAAGTCGAAAGCTCCTCTCGTATTTTTTTATCATCTTCAATAATAAATAGTTTTTTCATATTACATTACCCCATTGTTACATTTTTTTATAACTATATTATATCATTTTTAAGGTAGCAGTCACCTTTTCAGATGTTTAAAACTGCTTTCTTGTGATTTAATTTGGAACCTAAAATATCTCATCAGTGTCAAATAATTAAAAGGAGGATTATCATATGAAAAAATTTATATCCATTATTATGTTAATACTAGCATTTAGTATACTAACAGCATGTAAGTCAGCTAAAGAAATAGACATTAACAAGTTAGAGAAATCCAATTTTGATACTACACAGCAAAGTAAAGAGGTTACTCTGTCAGTAAAGGAAGAAACCATAAATACAAAAGCAGAAAGCATTACCTTAATATATAACAATCTTTCTGATAAAGAATATACTTATGGACAAGAACCCCATCTTGAAGTGGAAGCTGATGGAGTTTGGTATACAGTTAAAACCTTGGAGAATGTTGCATGGGATGATATAGGATATATATTATCACCAAAGGATAATCGTGAAGATAGGTTTTCTATAAAGAATAATTACGGTGAATTAGGTGAAGGTAATTATCGAATTGTAAAAACACTATATTCAAATGGAGAATCAATATATTCTATTGCAAAATTCACAGTGGCATAATGAAGAACGGCAGCCATATGACCTATTACTTATTAAAATAAGTAATAAGTAATAGGGCTGCCATTCTTCATTTTATATTTCTTTACTACAAAATTTTCTATTTGCTAAGAACTTTATCAATAACATTTTCCACTAGTGGTTTAATCCTGTTTTCAATGAGTTCCCAATCCTGAATGATTCTTGGGAATACTGCATCTTCTACCCTCTTGCAACAGTTTTCATCCTTTAGTCCAAATGCTGTCCCGTATTTAAATTCCTCACTAACTCCTATAACATCAAAGGATAGTGACTTTAATGTTCTTGCAACAGGGGTTATAAGATTATCATGATAATACTTTAATATTTTGTTGTTTTCAGGACATCCACCATGTCCTATAATCCCAACAATTTTCTCAGTAATTGGGGCTGTAAAGTTTGGATTATTTACCCATCCAGCATACATTATTTCATTTATCTTCTCAAATATCATAATCAGCTTTGATGGAATCGGTGAATAGTGGGGAACAACAAAGAAAATTGCATCAGATTTTCCCATCAGGGAATAAATATCATTAAAATTCTCATCATAAATGCAAGCACCAGTTTTTGAACAACTCCCACATAGTATGCATGGTTTAAAATTATAATTAACAAGAGGAACTGTTTTTACCTCTATAGTTTCCTTAAAATCTTTTTTTATTATTTCTCCTATCATGTTACAAACCTTAGTTGATGTACTATTGTCTCCTATAAGCTTAGTGTTTGATGTTGATATACATGTTACTAACATAATATTCCCCCTAAAAATAACTCATTATAAGTTTTTTTAGGTGCTAATCACATGACAGGTGACATCTTTATTTGTCACTTGACTGGCACCTTTCATTATATCCAGTGTAGTATTGTACCAAATATAATCAGAGCTGAAATATCAACTCCAAATATTATTCCAACTGAAGTAAGTTTTTTCTTTATACTGTCCATATCATGTACCCAGTAGCAAGCAGCGAAAAAAGGGACATAACCTATAATGAATAGTATAAATGGAAAACTTGCCTGCCACCATGAGTATTCCCATGATAGAACGCCTATGCTGTTTAGTATAATTTCTACAATAACAAATAAAATACAATTTGTAGCTCCCATGAACCATCGGTTAGGTATCCCAAGTATTTTCATATTCTTGTCCTTAGGAAGCATTTTAGCAAATGCAATACCAGCAATTAAAAACATAAATGTTATTTCAATATTAAGTCCAATTAGTATTAGATATGATGTTTTATTTGATGGGGCTCCCCATACGGGAGCATACTGTGTGAAGTGGAAGACAAGAGAATTCCAGATTTCATTAAACCAATCCATGCCCCAGAATGCAAGTCCTCCAAAAATCACATTCCAGTTTTTTCTTTCAACTTCAACAGAAATTACATATACTACTATCATTAATAAAGGTATTATGTACCACTGAAAGTAAGATGAATCTCTTAATATTCCAAGTGCTTGTCTTGCAGATTCTGACATAAAATTCACCTCCATATATTATTTTCATCTGCAATAACTGTTAAATTATAGTATTTTTGCCTTATAATATATTATACTCGTCCAATTTTTATAGCACAAACTTTTTTAAAAATAAAGGATGGCAGCCATATGACTTATTACTTTTGTATATAAGTCATATAGCTGCCACTTCTTTAAATCGGGAAAAATATTTTTGCAATGTATATAACCAAAATCAATGTAATCGAACTGAAAATCGTGGCAGTCATAACTGCCTGGGAGGCAAAGTCAGGATGGTTGTCCCTTTCTATGGCTATTAGCGCTGTGTTCACTGCAGTAGGAAGAGATGATGAAATCATAAGTGCCTGTGCAGGTATTCCATCAATACCCATTATCTTTAATATTATAAATGCAAATACACCGCTGCCAACAAGCCTTAAGAAATTTGCTATATATACTTCCTTATTTTTAAATGAAAATTTCGTTCTTGCAAGCTGAATCCCAAGGGTTATAAGGGAAATTGAAATCATACCGTCCTTAATGTATATAGCTGCAGGCCATAGGGGAAAATTCTCCAGTCTAAAGGGCAGACCCTTAAGCAAAAAAGCTAGGATTATACAATATATTGTAGGCATACCCAGAATACTCTTAACTGACTCCTTCCAGTTCATTGTATCCCTTCCTGCATTGAAAAAACCTACTGTATTAGTAGTTATGTTTTGCACTACCAATACCACCACCTGTGTGGTAAGGGCCAATGTTAAATAGGGTGTTTTTCCATCAACAATAAAAGAGCCACTGCTAAACACTAGTGTAATCAGTGGTATTCCAATATTTCCAGAATTATAAAACATAATTGAGTTTTTAAATGCATTTTTTAAACCTTCATCATACCCTCTTGCCCTGGCAACCAAAGAAGAAACGGTTGAATTTACAACCGCCAACAAAGCCACAAATATCAAAACCTTAAGCATTTCCTTTGGTAATTCAGTTGTATAGAGCTGTGTAAATATGAAAAATGGAACATATATATAAAAGTTCAGTTTTGTCATTGTGAAAATATCCATATTAAATTTCTTGCCTAATAAAAATCCAAATAATATTATAACCATTATTGGCAAAATATTGTGCAATAGTATATACAAAAGTATGTCCATAGCTATCTCCTTTTTTAAAACCTAATGCTTTTACTATTCTATAAAACGAACAATAATCCTCCAATAAATTTCAATTTTAATATGTTTTTATGAAATTGGAATATTATCTTAATTGAGCTATAATATTATATGAAATATATTATTTGGAGGGATAAAATTGAACGAAACCATAAAAACAATTTTAAGCAGAAGAAGTGTTCGTAGTTATCAGCCAAAGCAGATTACTGAGGAAGAGCTAAATATAATACTTAAAGCAGGTACATATGCTCCAAGTGCTATGAATCAACAGTCAAGTCACTTTACAGTAGTTCAAAATAAAGAGGTTATGAATGAGCTTGTTACACTGGCAAAGGAAGCAGTTGGTAGAGACCAGAATCCTTTTTATGATGCTCCAACAGTAGTTTTAGTATTCGCAAAGAGGGATAATATAGCACCAGTTCAGGATGCCTCACTTGCAATAGAAAATATGTTCCTAGCTGCAGCATCCTTAAATATTGGCTCCTGCTGGGTAAATTGCGTAAACAGAATGTTTGATTCTGAAAGGGGCAAGGAATTAAAAAAGAAAATAGGTGTAAGTGAGGAATACATGAGTGTAGGCTCCTGCATCCTTGGCTATCCAGCAGAAGATGTAAAAGAAGCAGCTCCAAGAAAAGAGGACTATGTAAATATAATTAAGTAAGACAGTGGCTGCCATTTAAATGGCAGCCATATGACTTTTAAACAAATCAAAGGAGAAATTATTTATGAACAACCTCACGAAAATTAAAATATTTAAGCCTGCAAATGAAGTGTTTGAAGCCATCGTTGATCCTTCAAAAATAGGGAACTTTTGGTTTTCATCAAGTTCTGAAAGATGGAAACAAGGCAAAACAATTACATTGAGCTATGTTGAATATAATGCACAGGGTGACATTAAAATAGTGGAAATTGAGGAAAATAAGAAAATTGTTTTCCGTTGGGGTTCTAATGGTGAAGGGCATCCTGTTACGATTAAGCTGAATATGCTGAGTAATTCAAGTACAATTATTGAAGTAAATGAAGGAGGTTTTAATGAGAATGATGATAACCTAATAAGTGATTTACTAGATAACAAAGAAGGCTGGGTATATATGTTAACCTGTTTAAAGGGCTATTTGGAATACGATGCTGATTTGAGAGCCGCATTAGTGAAATAAAGTTTGAATGGCAGCCATATGACTTATTACTTTTGAATAAGTCATATGGCTGCCACTTCTTATAGCTTGCTTATTATCAAGTTTCCAGATTCATATCTTTTTAATCCCTTGTAAAAGACAGTATAAGCAATTATAATCCACAATACTGCCACGCCTAGAATACTAACTAAATGAACTATAGAAAACTGGGTTAAAACCTTAGCTGGAATGTACACAATAAATGCCACGGGAAGAATAGTGTAGAGAATAGTTTTTAGTGCATTATTGAAAATCCCCTCAGGGTAAATGCTAAAGCTTATAATAAATTCTATAACCATTTGTGCAAAGCCCTCTGCATTTCCTGTGTAAAAGCTAAGCCCATGTATGGTTATCAGTATTGATGCAATTATTAGGGCACCTGTAATACACAACAATAGAAACAGCGTAAATTTTTTCAAGTTAAATCCATTGATTATAAAAAACAAAATCACCCCATACAATGCATCTCCTAGAGCTGATAATATAGTTTTTGAGCAAACCAGATTAACTAATGGGTCCTTTGGCTGGAGCAAATAAGTGTCAAGCTCTCCATTCATTATCATCCTTGTAATTTGATTTACATTACCAAATAGAACAAAGCAAATACCATAGCTTGTGGAGGATAGAGCCCAGAGCATCATTTCCTCTTTAAAGCCATAGCCTCCTATTCTGGGTACATTGGTAAAAAGTATCCACCAGAAAAATATAAATGCAGAATTATTCAATGCCATTCCAAAGGTTTGCACTAAAAAGCTCACCCTATATTCCATGGCAGCTGATATATTGAACTTGAAATAATAGAACATGAGTTTTAAGCTCTTTTTAACCTCCATTAACATTTAGATTCCTTGCCCCCTTCCTGTATAAGACAATAGATAAAGTAAAAAATAAAATAAGATATATAACCTGAATAGAAAATTGCCTATAAAAGTTTGTAAATGAAAAATCAACTGTAAGCCTTGCTGGAACATAGGTTACATATGCAAAGGGTAGATAATGTGCAACCTTTTGAAGCCAAATTGGAAAAAGCTCTATTGGCATCAACATTCCACCTAATGTAAAAATCAACTTGGAATAAATCCAGAAGAAGGGTGTATTCTCTTCAAACCAAAAGGAGGTTAATGCCAGTATCATATAAATAAAGAAATTTATACTGCAGCCTACAAGCAGTGATAGGAGTATAAATGGCAAGTGGGTAAAGGTAAAGTTTTTCAAGCTGCCTGCATATATCATTCCAATTACAAGTCCGATGGCCCCATTGGTTAAAAGCTTTATACCAACCTCACCAACAAAGTAGGAAAAGCAGTATAACACATAGTTATATGGTTTTGTAAGAAGATATGCAATATTGCCACTTTTCACATCCTCATTTATCTGTATGTGTACATCAGTTCTTGAAAGTGTAACAAGCTCTGTAACCACTAGATACCATATCATTTGATTAATTGTTAATCCACCAACACTGCTCCCCTTTTGTCCATAAATATTTTTCCAGAGCATCATATAAATAAACATAATAAATATAAAAAACACATTTTTGCTGAGAAAATTCCAAATATATACCAGGCTGTTTGCCATTGTAATTTTAGTAATTTGCAGATATTTACGAGGTGATTTCAAGCTTATCACCTGCCTTTTTATGCTGATAAATATAGGCTATTATCTCTTCCATTGGAGGCTCTGAAATTGTTATATCAGTAACCTTTCCATAACTAATGAGCCTGGTTAGAACCTCTTCAATGTCCTGCTTTGCTGTATTCACCTGGACCTTGATCCCATTATCCTTGCTTTTGATAATATTAATATTGCAATCATCTATATTTACAGGCTCATTATATTTAATACTTATAACCTTCTTATTCAGATAATCATACTTTAAATTTTTAATTGTTTCATTTAATACAACCTCACCATGATTTATAATAATTGCTCTTTTACATAATTGTTCTATGTCTCCAGCGTCATGGGAGGTTAAAAATATAGTGGTCTTCTCCTCCCTGTTCAGCTGTAATATAAGCTCTCTGATCCTCTGTTTTACAACCACATCCAAGCCTATGGTTGGCTCATCCAGGAAAATAATTTCAGGCTCATGTAAAATGGATGCTGCAATTTCACATCGAATTCTTTGTCCAAGGGAAAGCTTTCTAACTGGAACATCCATAAGCTCACCTATTTCAAATACTTCCTTTAGAAACTCTATTCTCTTTTTAAGCTTTGTCCTGTCTATTTCATAAATATTTCCCAGTAAATTGAAGCTGTCCACAGGTGGCAGATGAAACCAAAGCTGTGACTTTTGGCCGAATACTGTACCGATTTTATAGGATAATTTCTTTCTATCCAGGGATGGATCCATCCCCAATACTTGAACTTTTCCATCTGATGGATACAGTATGCCCGTCATCATTTTTATAGTTGTTGATTTTCCTGCCCCATTAGGTCCAATGAATGCTAATATTTCTCCCTTTTCTACCTCAAAGCTAATATTATTTACAGCCTTTACTTCCCTATAAACAGGAGAAAAAACTGACTTAATACTACCCCTTAATCCCTCTTCCTTTGTTTTTACCCTAAAGGTTTTGCAAAGATTATCAACCTTTATAATGCTCATTATTAACCCCTCCAATCTAAAAAAATAAAGCCCAAGAACAAATCTCATAGAGACTCATCCTTTAGGCTTTTTTCCTAAAAGTGTAGACAAAATCCTGTATCGCTCGGACCAGCATTATAAATCGGAACCCTAGATACACTCTCATATTATTTGATATTATACCATAATTGTAATATTATGCAACCTGTTTTTTTATTGGAATCTTCTAATTTGTTCTCTCGACCCAGGTGGCCGCCACTTGCTTCTCCCTTGTGATTGACATCACTGTTTAAAGCTAATATAATTATTTTAACTTTAGAATATTTTACCATAGTGCTAAAACTAACTTTCAGGAGGGATTTATTTGTTATTTACTTCCATTGGTTTTTTTATTTTCTTTCCTATTGTTACAATTGCATATTTTATTATACCTCATAGATTTAGATGGGTGTGGCTGTTACTATCAAGCTACTATTTTTATATGTGCTGGAATCCCAAATATTTGTTGCTTCTGGGAACCTCAACAATTGTTACTTATATTAGTGGTTTGCTTATAGATAGAGCAAATCGTATAGAAGATGAAAAGAAATCAATTAGAATAAAAAAATTATGGGTTTTTGCAAGCTTTGCAATAAATTTATCTATACTATCGATATTTAAATATTTTAACTTTTTTAGTGAAAGCTTAAATATTCTATTTTCTTCCCTTAGCCTTTCAATAAACCTTCCAAGCTTTGATATAATGCTTCCTGTGGGCATTTCCTTTTACACATTTCAAGCTCTTAGCTACACAATGGATATTTATAGAAAAGATGTTAAGGTTGAAAGAAACCTTGGTAAATATGCATTATTTGTATCCTTTTTTCCTCAGCTGATTTCAGGTCCAATAGAAAAGTCAAAGAATTTTTTAAGTCAAATAGAGGAAAAACACTACTTTGATTATTATAGAATTAAAAACGGAATCCTATTAATGATATGGGGATTTTTTCAGAAGGTTGTAGTCGCTGACAGATTGGGTATGCTTGTAAACACAGTATATAACTCTCCTAAAAGCTATAAGGGTTTTCAGATTATCTTGGCTACTATTTTTTATGCTTTTCAGATATATTGTGACTTTGGTGCATACTCGGATATTGCAAGAGGTGCAGCAAAGGTTATGGGCTTTAGATTAACTAAAAACTTTGAAAGACCATATTTTTCAAAGTCCATTAAGGAGTTCTGGAGACGCTGGCATATATCCCTTAGCACCTGGTTTAGGGATTATTTATACATTCCATTAGGCGGAAGCAGACATGGCAAGCTGAGAAAGTATTTAAATACAATGTTTGTATTTTTGGTAAGCGGTTTATGGCATGGTGCAGATTTTACTTTTATAATATGGGGAGGACTTCATGGCGCTTATCAGATAATTGGTGATGTATTAAGTCCTGTTAAAGGGAAACTTATAAAGCGCTTCAAAATAAGAACAAAGGAATTCAATTATAAGCTTTTACAGGTAATCACAACCTTTATTCTAGTTGATTTTGCCTGGATATTTTTTAGAGCAAATACATATAGTGATGCAATAACATTAATTAAAAATATGTTTTATTTTAACCCATGGATATTTATCGATAATTCAATATACAACCTAGGCTTGGACTCAAAGGAATTTTTCGTGGCTGTAGTATCAATAATAATAGTTTTAGCTATGAATTTATTACAAAGAAAAAGGGATTTAACACTCCAGTTTTCAAAGCAAAACATTATCTTCAGGTGGTTAATCTATGTAACTGCCATTATAGCAATATTAATATTTGGCGTATTTGCAGGGTATGATGCTCAGCAGTTTATCTATTTTCAATTTTAGGGGGAATACTAATGCTTAAAAAAGCAATAATAAAGAGCTCAATTTTAATTTTAATAGTAGTATTAATCCTTTCTCTACTAAATCCAATATTTGTCCTAAAGCTTGAGCATCGCAGAAAGCTTTATCAAGGATTTTATAGGGCTACAGAGGCTCCCTTTGACGTTGTGCTTTTAGGTTCAAGCCACATGCACAGTGGAATAAATCCTAATGTGCTTTGGAATAAGTATGGAATAACAAGCTTTAATTATGGAACCGGCGGGCAGCCTATAAATGTTACATATTATCTTTTGAAGGAAGTGCTGAAAAAGCATACTGACCCTATTGTTGTTGTTGATTTATACTACCTTGGGTACAACGAAACCTATGGTAAAAGCGGTTACATTAGATATGTGCTTGATAGCATGAAGACCTCTACAAACAAGATTGAAGCTGTAATAAACACTACTCCAAAATCCTATTGGATAACCTATGTCTTCCCATTTTTAAGGTTCCATACTCGCTGGAAGGAATTGAACCAGGAAGATTTCTATTACGATTATGATAAAAATTATTACACAAAGGGGTTTGCCGCTACCCAGGATATGTATGGCAAGGATAATCTAAGCAATCCTAATATCACAGAAAAAGCAGAACTCCCCCCAGAATCAAAGGAATACCTGATGAAAATAATCCAGTTATCAAAACAGGAAGACTTTAAGCTAGTATTTATTAATGTGCCCTATGATCCTACAATTACTGATGTTATGCCAAGCTGGTATAAGGATAGTACAAAAATGTTCAATACTGTATCAGAGATTGCAAAGGAAAATAACATACCTTTTATTGAATACAATAAAAAATATGATGAACTGGGCTTTGACTTTAAAGCTGATATGTCCAATGCAGACCATATGAATGTATGGGGAGCAGAAAAGGTAAGTAATCTTTTAGGAAAATACCTTGTGGAAAACTATACCCTTAGGGATCATCGAAATGATAATAAATACTCTCAGTGGAATAATGATTATAATTATTATGTACAGGAGGAAGCATTAACGGCATTAAGGGCAGCAAAGTATGTTGAGGATTATATTTCTCTAGCCCAGAATGAAAATTACATACTAATTGCCCTTTCAGACAACTATAGCAGCCTTAATAAAGATCCAAACCTTCAAGAATCTCTAAGGCGATTTGGCTTAAAGCTTGAAGAAAAAACTACAGAGAATCATTACATGGCTGTTATAAATAGCAACAATGTGGAATCTGAGGTATATGGAGCATCCAAATTCAATAAAACCCTTACCTTCGAAAATAACATAACATTAGATGCTACAACCTCATCAACAAATAATAATATGCCCGGGTTGAGTTTCAATGGTAAGGATTATTCAAATAGATATCACGGCTTTAATCTTGTAGTTTATGATAAGGTTTTGGGGACTGTGATAGATAGTGTTTATTTTGAGGATGCTTATAAGATAAAAAGGTAAATGATGAATGGCAATCATATGACTGCCATTCTTATCTTTTCCCAAGGTATGCTTCTTGAATCTTTTTATTTTCTGCAATCTCTCTCGCTGAGCCCTCCATTGTTATTGTTCCCTGTTCCAGTACATAGGCTCTGTCTGCAATTGCCAGGGCTTTATAGGCATTTTGTTCTACAAGAAGTATTGTTTTTCCCATAGCTTTAATGTCCGAAATAATTTGAAAAATTGTTTTAACTATAAGTGGTGCAAGTCCCAAGGATGGCTCATCCAGCAGTATTATTTCCGGATTACCCATAAGTCCTCTGCCCATTGCAAGCATCTGCTGTTCTCCTCCAGACAGGGTTCCAGCTATCTGCTTTTCTCTTTCTTTTAATATTGGGAATATATTTAAAACCTTTTCTAAATCTTCTTTGATTCTATTCTTATCCCTTCTTAAATACGCCCCTAGCATTAAATTGTCCTTAACAGACAAATTTGCAAACACAAGTCTACCCTCTGGAACATGACATATTCCCTTCTGTACTACCTTATGTGGAGCTGCCCCAAGCTTTTCTTCCTTATATAATACTTCACCCTCCCTGGGTTTAAGAAATCCTGAGATTGTATTTAGAAGAGTTGATTTTCCTGCTCCGTTTGACCCGATTATTGTAACTATCTCACCTTGTTCTACATTAATTGTTACACCCCTTAGGGCATGAATACCACCATAGAATACATGAAGGTTCTTCACATTAAGCATCCAATCACTCCTCTCCTAAATATGCTTCCTTAACACTTGGACTGTTTTGAACCTCCAAGGGATTTCCCTCATCAAGCTTACAGCCAAAGTTTAAAACCGTTATCATATCGCATATCCCCATTACAAGATCCATGTGATGTTCAATTAAAAAAACTGTTAATTTAAATCTGTCCCTTATTTCAACAATCAACCCCATTAGCTTTTCAGTTTCATCTGGATTCATTCCTGCTGCAGGCTCATCTAACAAAAGTAGTTTAGGTCTGAGTGCTAGTGCTCTGGCAATTTCCAGCCTCCTTTGAAGTCCATAGGGAAGATTGTTTGCAAGAAAATCTCTTCTGTCCCTTAGCTCTAATATACCCATAAGCTCCTCAGCCTGGGCGAATAACATCTTTTCCTCTCGGCCATATTTAGGCGTTCTAAATATTGAATGAAGCAAATTATATTCTGCATTATAATGGCAAGCAGTTAATATATTTTCATATACTGTAAGCTTTTTAAATAATCTTATATTCTGAAAGGTTCTAGTAATTCCTGCACCTGCAATTTTAAAGGTTTGAGAGTTCTCTATGTTTTTATCCTCGAAGGTTATGGTTCCTTGTGAAACCTTATAAATTCCGGTTATGAGATTAAAAATTGTAGTTTTACCTGCACCATTTGGTCCAATCAAGCCATGTATTGAATCCTTTTCTACCTCAAGGCTTACATCATTTACTGCCATTATTCCTCCAAAGGACTTGGTAACATTTTTTAGTTCAAGCAATGCCATAATCACTCACCTCCAGAAATCTGCTGCTTATCCTGCTTGTTCCTACCTGTTAATTTTAATAGAAGGTTATATATTCCTTTGAAGCTTATTTCCTTTCCTCCCATTATCCCTTCAGGCCTTGCAATAATCATAAACACAACTACAGCACCATATACCACAAGTCTCCACTTTGAAAAATCCCTTAATACTTCAGGGAGAGACACAAGTACCAGTGTCCCTAATACACTTCCGGATATGCTTCCTAAACCTCCGAAAATTACTATTATTATTAGCTCCGTTGATCTGGTGAGACTGAATATTTTTGGCTGGAGAAACCCAAAATATGTACCAAGCATTCCTCCACCTACTCCTGCATAGAAGGCGCTTATAAATAGAGAGGTCATTTTATACTTAAATACATTTATACCTACAACCTGGGAGGCAAGCTCCTCCTCCCTGATTGCAATCATATTTCGCCCATGCCTTGACTTAATAATATTCCTTAGAATTATAACCCCTAATATATCAACAATTAGAACTGTTAACAGATTGGTCTTAATAGGAAGACCTGGCCATCCTCTTGCACCTCCAAAATATTGTACATTGTCCAGAATAAGTCTTATTGCTTCACCAAAGCCAAGCATTGCAATACAAAAGTAATCTCCCTTTAAATTAAGAGTTACTCTTCCAATTAAAAGGCTCATAAACCCAGCCACAAGCCCGCCTATTAAAAGAGCAGGCAGAAATGGAATTCCAAGCATCATCATCATTGTTGCAGTTGTGTATCCTCCAATTGCCATGAAACCTGCGTGGCCAAAGGAGAACAACCCTGTAAAGCCTGTAAGGAGGGATAGACCCAGTGCTGGAAGCATGAATATTCCTACCTGAATTAGCACACCTTGCACATAGTACCAGCTTAAATTCATAATATGTACCTCCTTTATGCCTTATCTTCAGTTGACTTGCCCATAAGTCCCATTGGCCTTACAACAAGTATGAAAATAAGAAGTCCAAATGCTATTAAATCTCTATACTGTGAGGAAATATATCCTGAGGTTATGGTTTCAATTACCCCTAATAGTACTGAACCCAGCACTGCTCCCTGTACACTTCCTAATCCTCCAAATACTGCACCTATAAAGGATTTTATTGTTATTGCCCCTATTTGGGGATATACAGTATACTTCATACCAAATAGAACACCTGCAGATCCTGCCAGCAGACCTCCAAGTGCAAAAATAATGATGATTATAAAATCAGTATTAATACCCATAAGAGCACTTGCTTTTGCATTATAAGCTGTAGCCTGTATTGCTTTTCCCAGCTTTGTAAAATCCAATAAGTATATTAGACCAGCAAGGCATACTGCTGAGAGGATAAATATAGTCAAGTCTATTCTTCCAATTGCCAAGACACCAAGTCTAATAGGTTCTACTGCAAACACATCAGGATAGGTCTTAAATGTAGGTCCTATTGTTGCAATAACAATATTCTCTAAAAATATGGATACCCCCATTGCAGATATAATGAAATATAAAAATGGTGCTCGTCTATTTCTTAGGGGCTTGTACGCAATTTTTTCAATTATTATTGCCATTAGTGCTGCACATATGGATGAGGCAATGAATGCAACGGAAAATGGAAGCTTGTAAAGAGTCATGAAAAACACTCCAAAGTATGCCCCAAACATGATTACTCCACCATGTGCAAAGTTTGAAAAATTCATTATACTGTACACTAGAGAATATCCTACTGCCATAAGTGCATAAATACTTCCTATTGAAAGTCCATTTATAAGCTGCTGTAAAAAAAGTGCCATATACATCTCTCCTTAAATAGAGTGTTAGAGTTGTCTTGATATTGCCATGTTTCCTGAACTACTATGTCATCCTGAACGCAATGAAGGATCTTATAGGCACAATGAAAAAGATCCTTCACCACATTCAGGATGACAAAATTGCTGTTCATAGCAACTCCCACGCCAGCATGCTGGCACAAAAAAGGATGAAACCCTAGTGGCAGGCTTCCATGCCTGCTTTTGGTACTCTCGTAATAACAGGCAGCCATAATAAAATGCTGTTGCCTGTGCAGGCGCAGAGGCATGCCACTACAGGTTTATTGCGTTTAATAGGGTGGCGTTTTATATTAATGACAATACTAGCCGTTCATAACAACGAATCAAATTATATTAAAACGACCCTAGTAAATATCTTAATCCCTTGGTGAATACTTCTGTACAAACTTATACCCTGTACTTGTAGATTTATCTAACTTAATTATTGCTGCATCCTTGTTCTCCGGATTATGTGTATTTGATCCAATTGTTATTTTTCCTGTTATCCCTTTAATATCAATCTTCTCCAGTGCATCTCTTATAGCAACTGAATCAAGGCTGTTTGCTTTTTTGATGGCTTCTATCAGCATTAAGCTTGCATCATGTGCTAGATATCCGTTAAGCTCAACATCCTTGCCATACTTTTCTTTATACTTGGTTTTAAAAGTCTGCACATCTGGGTCATCAAAATCAAGATGGTTTACAATATATGAACCATCAACAGCATCCTGTGCCATTGATAGAAGCTGTTCTGACGGCCATCCATCTCCACCCATCAGTGTTGCAGTTATCCCAAGCTCTCTAGCCTGCTTAGCACTTAATGCAACCTCCTTAAAGAAATATGGCATAAATATTATTTCAGGATTTGTTTCCTTAATTTTTGTCAACTGAGCTCTAAAATCAGTGTCCCCTGTTTTAAAGCCCTCCTTGGCAACTATCTTGCCACCCTTTTTTTCAAAGGTTTCGATAAAGAATTGGCTTAATCCCTGTGAATAGTCATCTGCTACGTCATAAAGTATTGCTGCTGATTTAGCCTTTAAAACATCTATTGCAAATCCCGCAGCCACCGCTCCTTGATATGGATCTATAAAACACACTCTGAAATTGTAGGGCTTCACCTTTCCATCAACCACTGTTACCTTTGGATTAGTTGCAACAGTTGCAATATCAGGAACCTTCATTTCTTCCAATACAGACGAAATTGGTATCGCCTGTCCACTGGCATTTGGTCCAATAATAGCAATTACCTTGTCCTGACTGGTAAGTCTTTTTACCGCATTAACAGCTTCCTGAGCGTCACCTCTTGTATCATATGCAATAACCTCGAACTTAGCCCCGAGCAAACCACCATTTGCATTCAAATCCTCAAACATCATTTTTACAGTGCTCGATTCACATTGCCCCCAAACAGCTTGGTCACCTGAAAGTGATCCTATCCAGCCTACCTTTACCACCTTGTCCTTCTTTTCATTGGTTATATTATTTGCAGAATTTGAGCATCCAGTAAGGAATGTGGATAAAATCATAATGGTCACAACAAGATAACTAAATATTCTTTTCTTCATAACTCTGCCTCCTCTTTTATTTTTATATGTTTTACTAATTTTATTATTATTTAAGTTGAAATATTCTAATTCATTAAAAAATAGGTACCAGCCTCATCAGATCAGATTTGCAAATCTAATATCTGATGAGGCTGGCACCCGGGGTTACCCTTGCAGGATTTCCAAAATTCATACAGAATAGTATGTGTAGTTAATAATTTCCGAATAGGAGGAAAATAAAATGCCAGAAACACAAGGTATCCTGATATGGACATTTATATCTGAATGCCCGATTCCAAACGATGTCAACGATTTATTGGTAGCAGGGGAAGTAGCAATTGCTGCCTACAAGACAATCCGTGACAGCGCGATTTTCACTAATAAAAGACTGATAGTAAGGGACGCACAGGGTCTTACAGGTAAAAAGGTAGAGATTTATTCCTTACCCTATTCCTCTATAAACATGTGGTCTACTGAAAACGCAGGGAGTTTTCTTGATTTTAATGCAGAAGTTGAGTTGTGGACTAGAGCAGGTCATATCAAGGTCAACTTGAAAAAGGGTGTGGATATCCGTAAATTCGATAAGTTAATATCCAATGCACTTTTGAAGGACTAATACAAATGTAGTGTGGCAACCACACTACTCTCTAAGCAATCTCAATGTATGACACCTTAAGCTTCCTCCATCAAAGAAAAGACTTGATGCATTAAAGTCTATAATTTGAACGCCCCTTTGCTCAAGCTTTTTTCTCGTCTGAGTACTTAATGCAAGTTCATAGTGAAAAAAGGTATTAGGTTCCAGTGGAACAAAGCTGCAGCCCCATCTCCTCTGTTCTTCATCAGATATATTTATTAATTCTATTTCCCGGGAATTCATAAATCCTTCAAAATCGATTTCTGTTCTTTCCTCCCTGGTAATATGGTAAGCCTTTAAGATTGCTGGCAAATATACCAGGGACAGGTTTGGATTTATTCTGTTATAAATCATATCTGGATGCATAAAACGTCTTTCCTTTGGAACATCTACATATATAACTTCATCAAACAACTCAAGTGCCCTAGGTATAAATCTTTCAATTGACTCCTTGGTATGGCGCTCAGTATTTGCAATAAAAATTGTCTGAGGTGATAGTAAAAGGCATCCCTCAAACCTGTCATCACCAGAAAACTCAAAGAATATTGGTATTCCAAGATTAGTAAGTGCCTCTTTTATAGCAATCTCCTCCCCCAGTCTTCCAGGATGGCACATTTTTGATAGTATAGCTCCTTTACTTGTTATTACTGAACTATCATGTAAGCAGGTAATCGTTTGATGGTTATTCATAATTTCAGTATTTTCATGAATATAATCACATAGGTGCAGTACTTCTACTCCGTACTTCACAAGGAGCTTTTCGTATTCATCATGTTCCTCAAGATATTTGTTTGTATCAGGAATACCATTTGTAAACATATTAAAGTTATCCTGAAAAACTCTGTCCAGCGTCTCTGAGGGCTTATGAAGCATTACTTTCTTTAATCGGCCAAAACTTTCGATGCCGTATTTATCAAGCTTCTTTACATTTTCCATATTGTTCCTCCATATGTTTCAGCATACTAATTAACTAATCTTTACGCTTACCACATTTGTATATCTGTAGCAACTTCTTTTAAGCTTCAATCCATATATTACAAAAGCAATTGTTTTATTAAATTCTTTTTGGGTTATACTTAATATTTCTTTTTCTCACTAGGTGAAAAATAACCTTAATTAGAGTTTCCCTGAATTTAAGTTTAAATATTCTTTTAAAAAAATAAAAAAGGGTGACAACCACTTCACAAGACAAGTTGTAATGCAACTTGAGACTTGTGTGGTGGCAATCACCCTTAGGCCCCTATTGGCAGACCTTTCCTGGGTTTAATATATTCTTAGGATCAAATACTAGCTTTATACCCTGCATAATTCCCATGGTTTCCTTGGAGAGGGAAGTTTTTAGATAGGGCTTCTTGGCAAAGCCTATTCCATGTTCTCCTGAAACCTGTCCATTTAGTTCCCTGGACCTTTGGTACATAGATTCCATTGTATCATTTAGCTTCCTGTGCCAGGTTGTTTCATCCAGCTGGTCCCTTAGAATATATATATGAAGGTTTCCATCACCAGCATGTCCAAAGCTTCTTATTCTTATGTCAAACTTGTCCTCAAGTTCATGTGTGAATTTAACAAATTCAGCTACTGTATTTCTTGGAACAACAACATCAACCTCTTCCATTTCAGTTGTTGAAGCCTTTATAGCTTCCAGGAAGGCTCCCCTAGCAGTCCATATGGATTCCTGCCTTTCCTCTGTATCTGAAATTAACACATCAAGGGCTCCTGCTTCAAGACAAATATTAGCAACGTTTTCATAGTTTCTTTCTACCTCTTCCCTGTTGTTTCCGTCAAAGGTTAGAAGAAGATAGGCATCTGCGGAGCTGTCAGGGAATTTCTTTCCCAGAAATTCCTCAGCAGCAACTATTGCAGCCCTCTGCATGAATTCAATTGCTGTTGGCACTGACTTTGATTTAATTATTTTGGGAACAGTTTCAATTGCTGCATCAAGGTTAGGGAATGGTATAAGCAGGCTTATTGCCTTCTTTGGCAGTGGGAGAAGCCTCAGTATAGCCTTTGTAACAATTGCCAGTGTTCCCTCTGAGCCAACGATTAAATCCTTCAAGCTGTAGCCAGAGCTGTTTTTTACTACCTTTCCTCCAACCTCCATAATTTCACCGTTTGGCAGTACAAGCTCCAGTCCTCTTACATAGTCCCTTGTAACACCATATTTAACTGCTCTCATACCACCTGCATTTGTGTTAATGTTTCCTGCTATTGTGGCAGTCTTTTCACCTGGATCTGGTGGGTAAAAAAGCTCCTGAGCTTCTACAAACTTAGATATTTCCATAAGAAGTACCCCAGGCTCTACTGTTAAAGTAAGGTTTTCCTCATCAAGCTCAAGTATTTTGTTCATTTTGCTTAAATCAATAATTATTCCACCGTAGATTGGAACTGCTGCTCCAACAAGGCCTGTACCTGAACCCCTTGGAGTTAGGGGAATATTATTTTCATAAGCATATTTCATTACAGCTGAAACCTCTTCTGTACTTAGGACCTGAACTACAATATCAGGCATTTGCTTTACAGTTCCAAGCTCATCATGGCTGTAATCCTCGTTGATGCTTTCCCCATGGAAAACTCTTTCCTTATCTGCAACCAGAGATAGTATATTTTCAATATCCTTTTTATCAACCTTTTTATAGCCCATTAACTAAGCCTCCCTTGCCAACTTTATTTTCTCTATTAATTGAGGTATTATTTCGTATATGTCCCCAACAACTCCATAGTGTGCAACCTTGAATATTGGAGCCTTTTCATCAATGTTTATTGCAAAAATATAATCAGAATTGTTCATACCTGCAGTAAACTGTACTGCTCCCGAAATTCCACAGGTTATGATAAGCTTGGGTCTTACTGTTCTTCCACTAAGACCAACCTGCCTTTTAGCATCAACCCAGCCGCCTTCAATAAGAGGCCTTGTTGTAGCAATTTCTGCATCTAATAGCCCTGCCAGTTCCTTAATCATTGCCATATCTTTTTCAGACTTCAATCCTCTTCCTACTGCTACTATAACTTCTGCATCGGATATTCCCTTTTCCTTTTCCTTTGGAACTACACTTAGAACATTAATGTTTGAGAAAAGCTTTTCCTTACTTATTTCACAGGATGATATACTGCCCGAAGCCTCTGCATTTCTCTTTGGTGCTGACATAACCTTGTACCTTACTGTTGCCATCTGAGGTCTATGGTTCGGATTAATAATCTGAGCCATAATGTTTCCCCCAAAGGCAGGTCTTATCTGAATCAAATCCGTATTTTCCTTCATATCAAGTATTGTACAATCTGCAGTAAGACCTGTTCTAAACCTTGCGGCAACCCTTGGTGCAAGGGATCTTCCAATTGTTGTAGCTCCAACAAGGACTGCAGTTGGCTTTGACCTGTTAATAAAATCCTCAAATACTGCTGTGTATGGCTCTATTCTAAAATCCTTCAGCTCCTCATAATCATACACAAATACCTCATCCACGCCATAGTGAAGAAGTTCTTTTGCCTTGTCCTTTATAGCATATCCCATAAATACACAGTATACAGGTTGGTTTACCTTTTCAGCAAGCTCCCTTGCCTTTCCTATAAGTTCAAGTGTTACTGGATGTATTTCACCTTCAACATGATCAACATATACAGCAACACCTCTCCAAAGGCTCTTGTCTATTTCTTCTACATTATCTTCAACATATTCTACAGCTCCTTGAGGACCCTTTCTCACACAGAGCTTGCACATTTTACAGCCTGCATTTATCTCAAGCTTGCCCCCTTTGTTCTCCATAGCTCCAAAGGGACAGATTTTAATTAGTTCATCTATATTAGTTATTTTATCCTGATTTACTACCAGTTTAGCCATGACAACCCCTCCTTATATAAACTTTAAGACTTTAAGCTTGCCAGCAATCTTTATACTCAAATCCTCAGAGGTTCCATTCCACATCTCTCTATCTGTGTTTACTGCAGGTGGGAATATCCTTTCAACCTGAGTTGGTGAACCATTAAGGCCATATCTTTTTTCATTCTGATCTTCAAGGTCCTTTAAGCCTATTACTTTTATTTCCTTATCCATGGTTGCAAGCTTTCTTCTATAGGAAGGCAGCCTTGGCTGGAAAATATCCTTTTCAACAGTTATAAGACAAGGAAACTTAACCTCTGCAACTTCAATAGTGTTGGGCATATCCATTTCAACCACTATTGAATCAGATCTAAGCTCAACAATCTTCCTCACATTGGCTATATGGGGAATTCCAAGGTATTCGGCCATTTCTGGTCCAACCTGTGCAGTATCTCCATCAGTAGTTTGCTTTCCACATATTATAAGATCCACATTTCCCATCCTTTTTACTCCCTGTGAGAGTGTATAGGAAGTGGCCAGCACGTCAGCGCCTCCAAACTTTCTGTCGGTTAAAAGCATTCCTTCCTGGGCACCCATGGTAAAGGCTTCTTTTATAACCTCCTTAGCCTGTGGAGGTCCCATGCTTATTACCTTTATTGCTCCTCCCACCTTCTCATTTATCCTGAGAGCAGTCTCAAGTGCATAAAGGTCATAGGGATTCATTTTAGAATCTACTCCGTCCCTTTTCAATACTCCCGTAATCGGATCAACCTCAACCTTTGTTGTTCCAGGTACCTGTTTAATACATACCAATATATCCATATTTCTTCCCTCCAGAATTTATATTTAGACTTATGTTAAATAAGTAATAAGTCATATGGCTGCCAATATTTTTGGTAAGGTGGCATGACCAATTTATTTTCAACATCATAGTATCATAATTGCTTGAAAGTTTCTACAATAGTTATTTTATTGTCAATAAAAAAGATGGAGTCAATTCTCCATCCTAATTATTATTATTATTCCTATTCATTTATATATTCTTCTACAAGCTTGAAATGAGCAGCCATGGCTTTTCGAGCTTCATCCCGGTCTCTGTTTTTAAGAGCATTATAAAGCCTTTCATGCTGCTTTGTTAACTTGACCCTATTATCCTTAACCATCAGTATCTTCTTTCTAGAATCCTTTATGAATTCATCAATAAGCTGTGAAATTACTTGAAGTATATTTATAATAAGCAGGTTTTTGGAGGCTTTAGCAATAGAAAAATGAAACTCCTTATCAAGGACTACACTCCTGTCCTCATCAGTGCAGGTTTTCATTTCATGGACTACCTCTCCAAGAGTCTGGACCTCATCATCATTAATTCTTGCTGCTGCCAAAACTGCCGCTTCCACCTCAAGCACCTGTCTCAATTCAAGTATTTCCAATGGAGTTCCCTTCTCAAGTAAAAACATCATGGACATAGGTTCAAAAAGACTGTTTTCAAAGTTCTCTCTTATATAGTTTCCAGCACCATGTCTACTTTCCACCAATCCGATTACATCAAGTGCTGTAAGTGCTTCCCTAACTGATGCTCTGCTTACCTGAAGTTGCTCTGCAAGATCTCTTTCAGTAGGCAGTTTATCACCCTTTTTCAAAGTACCATCCATTATCATTCTTTTTATTTGCTCAATAACCTGCTCATAAACTTTTGTATTCTTAATCGGTATAAACATATGTACCCCCAAATATAGAAAACTTTATAAAACCTAAGTATGATAATTATACACTATTTTTTAGTAACTGTTAATGGCAGCCATATGACTTGTTCCTTAGTTATAAGTTTATTTTCTCGAATCTTTATTGTATAATATAAATTAATATAGAAAAAGATCATATAAAGGGAGGAATAAATGGTGGAAAAGGATTTTGGAAATGATATATTAAAAAGCGTTTGTAATGCAATTCCTTACATTGATACTTTTTTTGATAATGACATTGAAATAATGCTAACTGATAAGGAAAAAGTATTATATTATCAGGGTAGTAAAGAAATAAATGGGAAAAGGCAAGTAGGCTCCCCAGCAGGAGAATTTGTAAAAGAGGCAATGGAACTAGGGGATATTCAAGTAAAGGTTCTTCCTGAGGACTTTATGGGGGTAGCCTTTAAATCATATATGATTCCAATAAAAGATGGACAAACAGTTGTGGGCTCAATAGCTATTGGCAAAAGTCTTTCAAAAAAGAACGCTGTAACCAATATTACAGATAAGTTAATAACAGCATTGTCACACATAGAAACAGTAATAAATCAGATTTCCTCTGGGGTTCAAGAATTAGCCCGTAGGAATAATGAAATACTTGGTGAAGCAAATACTGCTAATAATATGGCTAATGACACAGATGATATTGTAAATTTTATAAAAGGAGTATCCTCTCAAACAAACCTTTTAGGCTTAAATGCATCTATTGAAGCAGCAAGAGCAGGGGAAGCTGGAAGAGGTTTTAATGTTGTTGCACAGGAAATTAGAAAGCTATCTAATTCTTCGAACGAATCAATTAGCAAAATAGAAAATGTTATCAAAAATATTTCAACATCAATAAAAAAAATTAACGATAAAGTAGTTGATGCTGATGGTATATCAAACGAGCAATCAAAAGCTTTGCAAGAAATAGCTTCATCCATTGAACAGCTAAATTCTACCGCAAGGCTCCTAGGAAAGCTGGCAGATGAGCTATAAAGAATGGCAGCCATATGACTTATTACTTATTAACTACAAGAATGAAACTTGTAGGGGCGAACAGTGTTCGCCCGTGGTGTACCAACAATCCGGATCAGCCTTTAATTAACTATGCCCAAATCGGGCGAACACTGTTCGCCCCTACAAGTAGGCTGAATTTGGGGAGTTTCATATTAACAGAAGAATAACAAATTAACCATAGATTTTTCTACGGTTAATTTTCCCCATTAGGTGAAGAAGAAACAACTTCCCGTCCCTCTGAATAACTTTCAGAGTTCTTTTTTTTACAAGGTTTTTTTAATTTAGGATATATGTTTACATCCTGATTCTGTAGCAGCTTTAACCTCAGTATTAGGGTTATTTTCTCATCCAGAGATTTAAATACTTTATAATCCATGGTTTCACTTTCTTTATAACTTTCTTTATAACTTTCTTTATAACTTTCTTTATAACTTTCTTTATCACTTTTCTCAATAATATCAATATCTGCGATTCTTGCCATTACAGTCTTACAATAAATTTTTTCATTAAAGTATTCATAACTTTCATTGCTTTTTTCATAGATATTGGATTCACAGGACTCAGATTTATAAATTTCTATGTCCTTGCTGCAACTTTTATTTATTATTGGGGGAATGAAATAATCAATCTCAGTAGTACAAACAAATGGAACCTCAAATGTCATATGTCTTATACTATTTCCACCCTTGGAATCATGGGGGTTTATAGCAGCATACTCAATGTTTTTTCTTACAAACCCCTTAAGGAATAACTTTTTTGGTTTAGGAAGCAATCTACATTGGGTAATAAATACATTTTTTTTAACCCTCTTTATTTCAATGCCTGGATAGTCAAGCTCTATTGTTATCTCACAATTAATTTCCACTTCGAATTCAGATATTACAACTGGGATATTGGCAACAAAAAATCCATTGCTTCCATCAGGCTCTATTAACGAACTGTGGCATTCTTGAATGACTTGGGAGGATATTAAGCCTTTGGATTCTTTTATATTCTTTTTACTCAATTTTTCATTGTTGTCATTAGAAAACAATTCATCATCTAATACTACAAGCTTCCTATCAGTATCTTCGGTGCTATGGCATTCATTGGAATGACTATGTTTGCTCAAACTATTAACCTCCTATTACTATTAATAATACAATATCTATAATAATTCTCCATAAAATTAAAAGTGTATATAAAATATAATATGCAGAAACATCACCTCTTGCAACAAAAGCAAAGTAATATAAAAATAGCCGGTGCAATAGACACCGGCAAAAGGGAAACCTATTCATATTTTACTTTCACCATATTTTTTCTTTCATCTGAAGAAAGCTCCGGTTCGCATGATTTATCGTTAGGGAAATGATATGCTTGTTGCTTCTGTAATAATTTGATTGTTAGATAAATTACTTCCTTTTCAATAAAGTAGGAGAATAAAAATTCATTAGGATGACATTCGATTTTATCATAATCTTCTACAATATCTGCTTCATAAATATGTGCTTTTTCCAATTCGCAAAAAACTTTTTCATTGAAAAACTCTGTACTAATAATATCCTGTTCTTTCATGTCTTTCCCCATTGCTTTCTTGTCGAAGTATTCTACTTCATTTGGAACAGGAGATGAGAATAGTTTTGGATAATTGTTGAAACATACCTTTGTAACACATTTAAATGGAACCTTAACAGTTGTATGTTTGATATCTCCACAAATAACATCTTTTTTACTTCCATCCTTTGTAGCATATTCAATATTTTTTCTAACATAGCCTTCAAGGAATAATTTGTTTGTTCCGGGAATAAGCCTACATTGAGTTAAAAAAACATTTTTTCTTATTCGTTTGATTTCAATTGCAGGTTCATCAAGTTTTATTTTTGATTCCACATCAATTTGTACTGTAAACTCACCTAGAACAATTGGTATTTTTGCATACCCTGGATAGGGATTTGGATAATTTTCACATTCGCACAATGTTTGTGATTCTTTTACCTCACCTTTACATTCACAGCTGCGACTTGGGAAGTTAGGCTTTTCAATTGGTTTGTTTCCAAAATTTGATTCCATAGATGCATCCTCCTTAACAAAAAAAATTATAATAGAAATTATATTCTACATTATTCTTAGCTTTAATATAAAATATGCTGGATTATGCAATTAGGGAACAGAAAAAATGAAGTAATGGCAAAATATTAGAGATTTATTGTAAAAATGAATAATAATAGCATATTGAATAGAATCTAAATTTTAATTTACAGGCATAGTTTCATAATATGACACAATTTCATAATATATAGTGAAAAATAGTCTATGGCAATAGAATTACTTGTATTCATTTATTTAGAAAATCGAACTCTATTCATAAAGGAGGAGCTATTATGACACAGGAGGAAAATCCTAGAAATATAGCAATAGAAAGGGCTGATGAGTTAAAAAAGAAGATTGAAGAGTATTTAGTTATTAAAGATTCAATACCAAGAGGTCTGTCCAATCTTCAACAAGAGAAAATACAACAAAAAAAAGAAAAAATACTTTCAATCCTTAATGCTAGGGAAAAAGATTGGAATGATTGGAAATGGCAGATTAAAAACAAGATATGGGATGTAGAACTTTTATCAAAAATCATTGACCTGAAGGATTTTGAGATTGAGAACATAAAAAAAGTGCAGCAAAGATATAGATGGGCTATTTCTCCCTATTATCTCTCTCTTATTGATGATGACAAATTTAACCCTGTAAAGCTGCAGTCAGTCCCTGTTCTAGCAGAAATGAGCCAATATGGCTGCATGGACCCCATGTCAGAAGAATACACTAATCCAGCAGGTGCAATAACCAGGAGATATCCTGATAGACTTATTATCAACGTAACTAATGTTTGTTCTTCATACTGCAGGCACTGTCAGAGAAGGAGAAACATCGGCACAACAGATTTACACCAAACCAGGTCGGTTCTTGTTGAATCAATTGAATACATTAAAAACAATCCCGAAATACGTGATGTGCTAATTACAGGAGGAGATCCTCTAACTCTGCCAGATTCAGAAATCGACTGGCTGCTTCATGAGATTCATGCTATACCATCAGTGGAGTTGATAAGAATCGGCACAAGAGTGCTGGTAAATATGCCTCAAAGAATCACAGAAGAACTGTTAAATGTATTGAAGAAATATTCACCTCTTTATATTAACACTCAGTTTAACCATCCTCTGGAAATAACAAAGGAATCTAAAGAGGCCTGTGAAAAACTTGCAAATATAGGAATTCCTCTTGGTAATCAGGCAGTACTTTTAAACGGAATTAATAATGATAAATATATAATGCGACTATTAAACCAGGAATTGCTTAAATGCAAGGTAAGACCCTATTATATATTTCACGCAAAATATGTTATGGGCACTACACATTTTAATACCTCAGTAGATGATGGAATTGAGATTATGGAATATTTAAGAGGATATACCTCAGGAATGGCAATTCCCACATATGTCATCAACGCCCCAAATGGTTATGGGAAAACACCGATTCTGCCTCAATACTTAATATCAAGAGGCAAGGATTATATAAAAATTCGTACCTGGGAAGGCAGGTGCTTTGATTATCCTAACCACAGCACAAAAGACCTTAAGTCAATATTGTAAAAAGAAAAATATAATCCGCAGGCTTAAAGCTGCGGATTATATTTTTTCTCAATTTCAACATCATATAAATATCTGAGGTAATAAATAGATGTATGATACGTCCTTCTCCAGGCCTCTTTATCCTTTGAATTTATATTACTTGGTCGGATAGCTCTAAAATTTGCTTCAAATAAATAAATATTCTCATTCAAATCGATTCCTATATCCAAACCCAAGTCCCCTATGCTAATCAGCCTTCTATCCAAGGCTTCTGCTATAATAAGCCCTGCCTTTTTAACTTCATCTTTAATCCCCTGAAACCTATCACCAAAAATTTCTCTTAGAATTCTTTTAGCAGGAACACCTTTTCCTCCAGCTGCCACATTAGAAACAATATTACCAGGGCCTGCAACCCTTGCTGACCAACGAGAAAATGACCATTCTCCAATACCATTTTTCTGTATAGTGACCCTTAAATCAAAGATTTCACCTCTATAAAGTGCCACAGGAATACCCTGCTGCACAATGTATCTCCTTTTTCCCATGATTTCACTTAGCTCAGCTAGAATGTAATTCACATCACCATTAATTTTAAGATTAAATCGGTTAACATTATAATAAGCAGTATAATTACCTTCAGTATTTTTCTCCATCTTTATAATGCCAAGTCCCAGGCTTCTTCTTACCGGTTTCAAATAAGCTACAGGATATTTCTCCAGCATATTAATTATATCCCCAGATCCTCTTAGCAGGTGGGTTTCAGGTATATACTTTTTAGCAACCAAATCCCTTTGAAGGATCTCAGCAATTGTCCATTTACTAATCTTTGTAACCCTGTTGACAATTTTAATATTCGGTACAATTTCTTCTATGAGCTTTATTCTTTCATATGCGGGGCTGGTAGCTGCAGTTGCCATTCTGTTGCAAATTGCATCAGGCATTGGAAGGAGGCGTTTGTGCCATGTCCATTTATTATTTTCATCTTTTTTAGGTATATATCCATTTATATATTTATCCTTGGAGTTTAGATTCCTTAAGCTGAATACATAAATAAGTGCTGAAGCATTCTCAGCTGCATCTGCATATAGATCGTATTTCTCAACACACTTTGTTCCATTTAAATAATCCTTCAGGAATTTATTCTCAGTTAATAGGGCAATTATGGGTCCAATTCTAATTACTTTCTCTGTAAAAATTACTTCCAATGTTATTCCCTCAGGTATTAAAATTTTTTCGAAAATATCCGGACTAAGCCATAGAATGTTGTTGCTGATATCCTTAACCGGCATCTTTTTTATTTTAACAGGCAAACTATTTATACTACATATCAGTGTATACATGGAGTTCTCCTTTAACTTGAGATGTTCCATCCAGTAGGCAGAAAGATATACAGTTTGCTGATTATCTGAGGTGGATAAAGAATTTGGAACAATTTTGAGGATTTCTTTTTTCATTTTCAATACCCCCGTCATTAATATGAGATAGTCAGATCCTTTAGCATGGTTTGAACCTCCTGAATCCAACATTGTCATCCTGAACATTGTGAAGGAGCTTAATAGGCATCACAGAAGATCCTTCACAATGTTCAGGATGACAACGCCTTTGGCGTTGAATTGGCATTGACTTTCATATTAACCACCACGCGGTTGCACAACACAAAAAATCATGAAACTTGTAGGAGCGAACAGTGTTCGCCCGTGGCGTACCAACAATCCCGATCAGCCTTTAATTGATTATGCCCAAATCGGGTGAACACCTTTCGCCCCTACAGTAGGCTGAATTTGGGGAGTTTCATATTATGACATACCTAAAAAATAAAATTTATTCATCAATCATATTTTTTTGTGTTGAGCCTGTTGCTAGATATTTAAAATATTTAATAATATTGCTATAAGCAGTATGAATCAATTCAAGATCATTGGAATAATGAACACATGATTTTGCAGGCTTCCCATTTACCTCTAAAAGCCATACTTTTCCCTTATCATCCAATGCAGCATCTATCCCCAATTCACCAAGGGGACCATATTTTTTTTCAAGGCATTTACATATACTAATAGACATAGTGTTTATTTGCTTTTCAATATCATCTTCAAGTCTAGGAAAGACCACTGGTACCACTTCTCTAAATTTTTTTGCTTCCCCTCCAGCACTTATATTTGTTACAACACTATCCTTACTAACTGCAACCCGTATGGATTTATCAACTACCTCCCATTTCCCACTGCCGTTTTTCTGAACTAAAATCCTTATATCAAAGGGTTTATCCTGGAACCTTGCAAGTTCCACTCCTTTTTGGATTATAAGGGTCTTTCCCTCAAGCTCATTATTAGTAATTCTATCATTTAAGCTTTCAAGGTCCAGCCTGTTATGATAAATTTCTCCCTCCTTCTGAATAAACCCAATATACAGGCCACTATCTTCCTTCTGAATCTTAAAAATATTACGACCTAGCCTTCCTGCAGAGTCCTTAATATATACAGTTTTATATTTATTTAAAAACTTTTCTAGTATGAATGGATGGCTATATATTTCAGTGGGAAGCAGGAAACTTCTTAATTCTGGGTAAAGTGATAAGCTCTTGTGGGTTTCCCATTTGTCAAAGTAGTGCTTGCTGTTCAGAAATATAATGTTATATTCTTCTTTTAACCGTTTTCTTACTTCATGACCTATTTCCTTCTCCTTTTCAGGAAAAGTTGCTCTGTCATATACTGCATCAGGAAAGTCCAATATTTCTGGTTTCCATTTTTTTTCGTCAACATCATAACCTAACCCTCTAATTTTTTGGTTCCACCAGCTTATATTCTTTGGAGAAAAAACAAAAATCTCTACTCCTTCAGGAATTCCTTCTTGAACTAAATATTTTAATTCATTAAAGATTACTCCCGACCTTACTCTTTTAAAAGTATTTGCATTGAAATACACACCTATTTTCATTTATTTACCCTCCTAGCTCTGTATCCGAAGATTCAAAGCCGGTGAGATACACCGCATACTCAACAGGACGCTTATAGCAGCGAGCTAACATCTGTGGATTGTTTAACCATTTTATGCTTACTTTTAAGGGTTTCCCGTTTATCTCTATAATCCATACCTTCCCCTCTACATCTATTGTCATATCAAGGCCAAGCTCAACACAGTCTCCGAATTCCCTATCTATAGCTTCTGCCGCCTCTCTTCCTATATCAATTACTTTCTTATATAAACCATTTTTAGTATCCACATCTTCATTAAATACCTCTTTTAGAACATTTGACAGTTCCTCAACAGCTCCTCCGCTTCTAGGGCTTGTAATAATGCTTCCAGGAGCTCCCATTCGCACAGATATCCCACTTGGTTTCCAGAGCCCCTGCCAGTTTTTCTGGTACAAAAGCCTAAAGTCAAATGGATATCCTCTGTAGGAGGCCTTATTAATTTCATTTTGGATTAAATAACCCCCTCCACGGGCAGAGTATAAACTTAACATTTCATCCAACCCTTTAAGATCTGGCAAATGAACTTTTACATTATCTGTCTCTGTCCTTGACTCAACCTTATACATCTTCTCATTGCATCGACTTACCTTATAAATTCCCTTACCCTTATACAGCATATCAGGTTTAACATAAACGCTTTTTATTTTTTGGAGTGCCCTTTCAACGTCAGTATAGGAATGATATAAAATTGTTTCAGGTATTGCTTCAATTAATCCTGGGTTTTTGCTCAGAGCTTTAATCGTTTCCCATTTCCCAAGCTTTGGCACAGAATTAACTACACGATAATCACTGCCAAGTTTTTTCCTAAATTCCATTCCTTTGTTGCGCCCATAGCTTCCAAAACACCGGTCATATATTACCATTGGCAAAGGCATAATGTGACTGGAATATCTGTTATTTCCCCACAGCATAGCCTTCACCAATCTATTCTTCCAGTCAATATCTCCTATTGAAAAAAAGCAGCATAATCCATGGAGCCCTTTGCAGGTATCAGCAAGCATTTCGTATACTTCATCCTCTTTTCCTTCACACATGGCAGCAATTTTCTTAGAGCTTACAAAAATTCCGATCAGTGGACCTAACTCAAAGTAATCATCATCAATTTTTTTAAGCTGCAAAACATTTTCTGGAGGTATATAAAGCATATTCATTACATCTTCAGAGAAATATAATTCATTAACATTAGTTTTTTTGTTGGTTACTACAACCCGAAGAGATACCTCTTTTGATCCTGCACTAAATGAAAGATATTCTGTTTGTTTGCTTAATTCATAATGCCTCAACTGTTCTATGGTTAGGAAGCAAACTCTATTGAATTCAGATTCAACATAAAATATTTTAACCCAGTTTGTCAATGTATCTTCACCTCCTGATGATACTCATTGAAAAATTCTTTGAACACTTTATTACTTTCTTTCCCGCTATATTATATGTTATTTACTTTATACAAGTGATAAATAAAGTCTTTTCAAAAGTAATTTATGTCATTTTATATCATTTATTGCCAATCAACCATATAATAAATCAGGATAGAAAAGTCAGGGGGATTAAAATGAAAAGTATTAACTTAATCGACATTATTGAACTCATAGGCGGCGTGTTGCTTCAGGGACCTGACAATTTGAAAATAGGTCATATAATAACTGTACCAGGGGTAATGAAGAGGGGGACTTTGTTTTTTAACATGGATAATCATAGTTTTGATAAGTTGAAGAAGAACCAAATGTATCCATTTTCGGCTATAGTTTCTTCCATTATCCCAAAGCCTGGCCAGCTGGATGACAGCATAACTCTAATTAAAGTTAGAGATGTTGAGGAAGCCTTCTTGAAATTTGTTGAATATTACAGAGGATTTTTTTCAATTCCAGTGATTGGTGTCACTGGGACAAACGGAAAGACAACTACAAAGGAAATGATTGCTCATATTTTATCAGAAAAATATAAGGTTAATTCCACTTATAGAAGCAAGAACTCCTTAAGTTCAAACCTAAAATATTTATTAAGAATGGATAATAAAATTGAAGCGGGAGTATTTGAAATGCCTGTCTACTGCCCTGGGAGCCTTCTAAAGGCTTGTAAGTTTCTCAAACCACAGGTAGGAATTATAACCAACATTGGTATTGACCATATTGAAGGCTGCAGGACTCCTGAGAGCTATATAAAAGCTAAGGCTGAATTTTTAGAGGGGCTTGATAATGATGGAACAATTATTCTAAATAATGATGATAAGAATATAAAAAAAATCCAACTTGATAAATACAAAGGGGAAATAATTTATTTTGGATTTTCAAAAGACTCGGATTTTAGAGTTCTTAATGTTAATAACACAGATGCTGGAGAGGATTTTACTTTTCAATACGATAGCAAAAACTACCATGCTTTTATTCCAGCCCTAGGTGAGTTTAACGTGCTCAATGCCCTTGCTGCAATAGCAGCAGTCCATTCCATAGGGATTGAAATAGAATACGCTATAGACAGGATTGCTTCCTTTAAGAATATTGAAGGTCATTTTCAGCCTCACAA
>JARDZI010000094.1 GCA_029240935.1 Clostridiales bacterium | reverse complement strand
CCTCAATTGTAAAATAAAAATCCATACTACCATGTCTGTTTCCAGTAAGATAAATATAGAAAGTATTGTTAAATGGAATATAGATTTTCCATTTACAAATATTATGCTAGAAGGTTAATCAAGATTAATGATTGACCTTCTTTTTTGATGATTGAAATGATCTTATCTGATTGCTATCCTTGTTATGCTGGTGGCAGAAAAGGAGGCAATCATGTCTAAGTATTTAACTTACGAGGAACGCCTAAATATCCAGGCGTGTTTAAAAGATAATCTCTCTTTTGGAGCAATAGGTCAGAGATTGAAGAAAGATCGTACTACTATTGCAAAGGAGATTAAAAAGCATGCAACTGAAGTAAAAACTGGCTACAGCGGATGGCCATACAATTCCTGTAAACGCCGTTCAGGCTGCAAGCTAAAACGAATCTGTAAAAAAGAAGATTGTACTCATCCTTCAGCACAATACTGTAAGCTTTGTAGAAATTGTAATGATCTTTGTTCGGATTTTGAAGAGGAAATATGTTCAAGTCGTTTTAAACCTCCTTATGTTTGTAACGGATGCGTACAGCTAAATAGATGTACCCTTAAAAAGATGATGTATTATGCAGAAGATGCTCAGTCAACCTTTGAAGAAAACATATCAGAAGCAAGGTGTGGTATTCTCTCAAATGAAGCGGAGCTTGCAAGACTTAATGCATTAATATCACCGTTGATTAAACAAGGGCAGTCTATACATCAGATTTATGTTAGTCATGTTGATGAGCTCATGTGCAGCGAGAAAACGCTCTATAACTACATAGATGCTTGCCTCTTTGATGTGCGTAACATAGATCTGCCCCGCAAGGTAAAATATCGACCACGCTATAAGAAACCAGAATTTAAAGTTGATAAAGGGTGTCGTATAGGTCGTAATTATAAAGATTTTCAAGCCTTTATAGAAAAAAATCCAGAGCTTCCTATAGTGCAAATGGACTCCGTCATAGGAAGCAAAGGCGGCAAAGTCCTATTGACAATTCACTTCGTGGGTACAAGCCTTATGCTTGCATTCTTGCGTGATTCAAATACGTCACAGTCAGTTATTGATGTATTTGAACACATTTATCAGGCAATAGGAAAAACAGATTTTAGAAACCTTTTTCCAGTCATCCTAACGGATAATGGCAGTGAGTTTTCCAATCCGAAAGCTATTGAATTTGGACCTGATGGACTTAGAAGAACTCATGTATTTTATTGTGATCCAAGCAGCCCTTACCAAAAGGGAGCTATAGAGGTAAATCATGAATTAGTGCGAAGAATTCTCCCTAAGGGGACTCTTTTGGACTCGTTAACCCAAAATGACATATGTCTTATGATGAATCATGTAAATTCATATAAAAGAAAAAAACTGAACGACAGGAGTCCATACCAGGCGTTCAGCTTTTACTACGGAGAAGATTTGTTGCATCGGCTAGATTGTTTCTCAGTAGCAGCTGAGGAAATCATTCTAAAACCAGCACTTCTCAAAAAATAACACGAAAATAAGCAGTTGCCGCCAGCAGGCTTAACTTAAATATGACTGCAATAGGGGTGGATTTTCCGATTACAAAAAATCGACCGAAAATTGACCTTCTATTTGTCATGCACTTTTTTACGTGTTATTGAATAATTTTGCTTTCAAAACGGGACTTTCACTTACAAAACGAGAATCTCGTTTTCAAAAGGGGACTCTTGAGTTACAAATGGGAAGTTCGTGTTACAATTCACCGGGGTAAGTGAATTAAGTGAACTTATCAATAAAATTATAGTCTAATTTAATAAAAATTTATTGATATTCAATAAAAGATGTGATATTATGAATTTAGCGTAGGAACAAAGATTAATAATCTTTGTGTACTGAATAAGAATACAGGAGGCATAAAGATTAATAATCTTTATGTACAGTATAAGAATACAGGAGGGTTTTTATGAAACGATATTCAACAACGTTCTTAAAGATAGCGGTGACGCTAATTGGAATGCCGGTGCTTGCACTGTGCATATTTGGACTAACTTGGTTATTTAATAATCCAGCAAATCCGAATTATGCTCGTATGCTATATCCCATTGTAATAGGCATGTATGCATCAGCTATACCATTTTTCATTGCTTTGTATCAGGCAACAAGACTTTTAAGCTATATTGACAAAAATAAAGCTTTCTCGGAATTATCAGTAAAGGCTCTAAAGAATATAAAACAGTGCGCAATGACAATTAGTGCCGTGTATGTTGCAATTATGCCTTTTGTTTATCTCTTAGCAGAAAAGGACGATGCCCCCGGTCTTATAATAATCGGGATGGTACCCGTCTTTGCCTCAATAGTAATCGCAGTTTTTGCTGCTGTTCTCCAAAGGCTTTTACAGGATGCTATTGATATCAAATCTGAAAATGATTTAACAGTATGAGGCATAAAGATTGATAATCTTTATGAACAGAATGAGGAATGCAGGAGGCATAAAGATTGATAATCTTTATGGGCAGAATGAGGAATGCAGGAGGGTAGCATATGGCTATTATAGTTAATATTGATGTGATGCTGGCTAAAAGAAAAATGAGTGTAACAGAACTTACAGAAAAGGTTGGAATAACCATGGCAAACCTATCAATACTCAAGAACGGAAAGGCAAAAGCTATTAGATTCTCAACCTTAGAAGCAATATGTAAAGCCTTAGACTGTCAGCCAGGAGATATTTTAGAGTACAGAAATGATACTTAAAGGAAAGTTATTAATATAAACAGAGGTTTTTCATTATGGAAAAAAATTATTTATATATAGTTTTAACAAGAACGAATACAATGATTTCTAGGCTAATTCAATTTTTTAAAAATGATGAATATACTCATGCTGCTATTTCGCTAGATAAAGGGCTTGATAACATGTACAGCTTTAGTAGAAAGCATACCTACAATCCTTTTATCGGAAGGTTTAAAAAAGAGGATGTCAACGAAGGTCTATACAAATTCTGTGACACCTTGCCCGGTTTAATAATTGAGATTGAAGTATCCAGAGACCAGCATGATAAAGCTAAAGATATATTAGAACATTTCATCTCTAATAGCAGTTTTTATAAATACAACTATAAGGGGCTTCTGTGCAGTTTGTTAAACAAGCCATCAAGCAGCACAAATAGATTTTTATGCTCGGAGTTTGTATATCATATTTTAAAGGAATGCGGAATTATAGATTTTAATATAGCGGGAAATCTGGTTAGGCCGCAAAGTTTACTTAATATAGAAGGTCGGATAATTTATGAAGGAAACCTTAGAGAAACAAAACAGGTAAAAACAAGCAGATTAAATATTTTATATGAATAATAGAGGAGGATTTATTATGAAAAAGTATCAAACAAATTTACTAAAGACAGTTGTTTACATTGGAGGTCTCATTCTTACCCTGTTTATATTTCTGTTGCCTTGGGTGGTAAGCGGGCTGGAAGAAGTGTTTCCTATTGCACCATATTTGCAATATCTAGGCTTTATTGGTCTTTATGGATCCATAGTACCGTTTTTATTTGGTCTGTATCAGACATTAAAATTCATAGGTAAGATTAATAAAAGCGAGGCTTTTTCTCAAGGTTCTGTAAGGATTTTAGACAACATAAGATACAGTGCAGGTACAATCAGTGGCTTATATCTGCTAGGCATGCCGCTCTTATTTTCCATGGCGCAGGCAGACGATGCCCCAGGATTGGTGCTGTTCGCATTGATGGTTCTTGGCGGATCTGTTGTTACTACAGTCTTTGCTAACATTTTTAGAATAAGATGCAGTAGCAAATAAAATGAGGATTAAACTAATTCAACCTGCAATGCTGCCAAGGCCAATGGATACAAAACTGAAAACAAGAATGTCTCCTTCCTTAGCACTACTCACAATAGCAAATCTTACTCCTAAAGAGCATGAAGTTGTAATAGAAAATGAAAATGCTGAAAAGATAGATTTTAATGAACATGTAGATCTGGTAGCAATAACTGTCACTGTGGATGTTATGAACAGAGCTGTGGAGATATCAAGGGAGTATAGAAATCGTGGGGTAACAGTAATCGCAGGTGGCATCCATATTACAGCAGATCCAGAGGGAGCTTTTGGTGATTTTGATGCAATTTGTGTAGGAATGGCTGAGAGAGTTTGGGCACAAATACTTAAGGATAAAGAAAATAATTCACTTAAGAAGATATATTATGATATGGAATGTATCTCTGGAAAAGAAATAGTATCACCAGACTATTACAGCATTGATAATAAAAAATATTTATATACAAATATAATTAGTACAAGCAGAGGATGTCCTTTTAAATGTGATTTTTGCTACAACAGCTGTAAAGATACAATTAAAACCTATGTTAATAGGCCCATTGAGGATGTAATTAAGGATATAAAGACCTTGAAGACAAGGCATATAATGTTTATTGATGATAATTTTATTGGAAATCCAAAGTGGACAAGAAAGTTATTAAAGGAAATAAGGCCTCTCAAACTAAAGTGGAATGCAGCGGTTACTTCTAATATAGTGGACATGCCAGAATTGTTAGATGAAATGAAGGAATCTGGCTGTCAAAGTCTGTTTATTGGTTTTGAAAGTATAAATAGCAAATCAATTGCCAGTGTGCATAAGATGCAAAATAGTGTTCAAAGATATGAGAAACTTGTGGATGAAATTCATAAAAGAGGAATAATGATAAATGCAAGTTTTGTTTTCGGATTGGACGAGGATGATGCTTCTGTGTTTAAGAATACCTTGGAATGGATAGTTGAAAACAAGATAGAGACAGTAACCTCACATATCCTTACCCCTTACCCCGGTACAAAGCTGCATGCGTCATTAATAGAGCAAAAGAGGATTGTAGATTTTAATTTGTCAAACTATAATACTGCTCATGTGGTGTATAAGCCTAATAATATGACAGCAGAGGAATTATATGACGGCTATCTGTGGATATATAAAGAGGTTTACAGCTTTAAAAATATAATGAAAAGACTGCCGAAAACTAAAAAGCAGTGGATTCCATATCTATCCTTTAATTTGTTTTACAGGAAGTTTGGAAAGCTGACGGAAGTTTTATGCAGTATAGTCTCCTTTAAGAATATAGGAAGATTTTTTAGATGTTTGGCTTACTTTATTAAGTAGATGGCGGAGTTTTTCTGTTCTATGTTTAAGTTTAAAATCCATGGTTTCTGAATTGCTTATAAAGTAGTTCAGAGCCATGGATTTTTTATTACAGAGTAACTATATAACTATTTAAATATGTTTTAGCCTATCAAGCACAATATCCAATTCTTCCTTTGTTGTGAACCTTCCAAAGCTAAATCTTACAGCACCACGGGCAATTTCAAAGGGGACACCCATAGCGGCCAGAACAGGGGATATGGAAACTGAACCTGAGTGGCAGGCTGACCCTGTGGAAAGTGCCACGTCACCAAGCTTCTCTATCACCTCATAGCCATTGTATCCAATGAAGCTTATATTCAGTGTGTTGGGGAGCTTAAGAGTTGGGTGACCATTCAACTTGATTTTGTCTCCGAATATTTCTAAAAGTCGTTTATAGAAGTACTGAGTAAGCTCTTCTGTTTTGCTGCTGTTAAAGGCTTCCCTGGCAATCTCACAGGCTTCCCCAAGGGCAGCGTTCAGAACTATATTTTCTGTACCAGCTCTTCTTCCGCACTCATGACCAGCTCCATGAATTAATGGTTCAATATTAATGCCGCTTCTCATGTATAAAGCTCCCACACCCTTTGGAGCATATAGTTTGTGCCCTGCAACCGTTAAAAAATCCACCTGTAGTCTATTCACATCGACTTGAACCTTTCCAAGAGACTGGGAGGCATCAGTATGAAAAAGCACACCATGCTTCTTGCTTATGCTGCCTATTTCTTCAATGGGCTGAATGGTGCCAGTTTCATTGTTTGAATGCATGATTGTTATTAAAATTGTTTTATCAGTTATTGCTTTCTCAACATCTTCGGCACTAATCATGCCGTATTCATCTGCAGGTAAATATGTAACCTCATAACCGTTGTTTTCTAAAAACCTGCATGGAGCCAAAACAGCAGGATGCTCGATTTGAGAGGTTATTATATGGTTTCCTTTGTCTCTATAGGTATAAGCTACACCTTTAATAACTGTATTGTTAGACTCGCTTCCACCGCTTGTAAATAGTATTTCCTCAGGGGAACTGTTAAGAAGCATCGCTACTTTTTCTCTTGCTTTCTCCACAGCCTCCTTTGCCAGCTTGCCTGCCTCGTGATTGCTTGAGGGGTTTCCAAACACTTCATATAAATAGGGTTGAACTGCATCAGCAACTCTTTTATCTATTGGGGTTGTGGCATTATAATCCAGATAAATCATAGTTATATTTCTCCTAACATTTGTTTAATTGCTTTAGTAATATTTATATCATTGCATAATTTAGATGTCAATTTTCAAATCGAATTCTATTTTTTCGTTAATCTTTGTTGTGTGGAAGTGTGTAAATATGTGGTATATAATTTCTACAAGGTATCAATAAAATAGCAGCTTAGAATATATGGATACTGCTGCAATTATTGATTGAAGCCATTGCGTAATGGTTTCTTTAAGAGCCCTTGGGACTGTTGAGCCTCTCAACCTATGAGTTTGTGGCTGACAGTTTAGAGTAAATAAGACTATAAACAAGCGATTTTCAAATGGCTTCAGATATTGAAAAAGAAATGACTGTTGATGATTGGCACCAATAAACAAATAAGGAAGGTATGAGTTATAATGGTTAAAGATATCCTTATAAATTGTCTACGGAATTTAATAAAAGGCATGGGCCATATGCTGATTCTCTTTCTTGTGATTTCTATTATAATCCTGTTCATACAGCCCCTGTTTCCTCCTATAGTAACAATCATTTTAGGCTTTGGGGTAGTTTGGTACGCCCGTACAAGGTTTATGAAAACTGCCACTAAGATCTTTGGAGATATACTTGATTCAGGGAAAGCAAACAATGGTGCTAGCTATAAATCCTATGGAAAAACCATGGGGCAAAATCCTGAAGGGGACAAGTATAAACAAGCGTATATATACAATGAAATAAAAGAAGCAGATGAGCTGAACCTAAAAAGATGCTTGGACAAGGCTCTTGAAAAGTATGCAGATGTTCTAAAGAGGCTGTCAGTTGAGGACAAACCAAATGAATATGCACACGTAAACTTTAACATAGGAGTTGCCTACGAAAAGCTTTCAGAGGAGAGAGAGAATGAGGACAATACCTTCAAGGCCATTGCGGCTTTCGAGGAATGCCTGAAGGTTTATTCCATTGACAGGCATCCGATAGACTTTGCTTTAACTCAATGTGAGCTTGGTCAATCTTATGGAAAACTATCAGGAACTGGTGACGAGGAACATTATGCCCTGATAGCTGCTTTTGCCTATGAAAGAGCACTGAAGGTTTATACAGCCTATGAATTTCCTCTGCATTACGCAGCTATACATAATAATATTGGGAACCTTTATGGCAATCTCATAACCTCCATGGAACAGAAAGAATATTATTCTAAAGCTTTTTCAGCCTATAATGAGGCCTTGAAGTTTATCACGGAGGATATAAATCCTGAGGTATACAAGCTTGTTAAGGATAATTTTGCACTAACTAACCTTAAATGTGTAACTCCCACCAGTGATATTGATTATTATAATTTCACTATAGTAAAGGATTTAGACAAGATTATAAGGACTGATTACAGGAAAAATGAATATCTAAGAAAGCTGGTGCCTGTAGTAAAGAAGAATTTCTATCATCTTAATGATGAGGAGCTGCATAAGTTATGCAATACTTTAGCTGACATGTCCAAGGATTTGGAGGACTATTTCTACTCTTCTCAGGAAGTGGTTGAGGCACTTTATTCATACATGGAATTTGCAAGACTTAATATAGGTAATGTATTTGGAGATAAAGATAAGGCAATGGAATATTTCAGAACAATTTATAAGTGGGCAACTCCAGAGGTAGAGAGCTACAGGGAAAGATTAAAGCCTATAATAGATAAGCAATACAGTTATCTGAAGCCCTATGAGAAGGCCCAGCTGTGCAAGACCATATGCGAGGTTGCAAAGTTTCGGGACAACTTTGGTCACTCCCCTGAGGAAATGGTATCAGATATTAATTCCTATGTGGCTTTTGCAAGGATAGATATTAGAGATGTTATTGGAGATGTGTCCAGTACTCTTCATTATTTTAGAGATATACTAAGATAATGATGGGGACGGTTGTCAATTTAATTGATAACCGTCCCCGTTTTACTAAAAACTAGATGCACCAGCTGCAGCGTTATTCATCCATTCAATGTTATCCAAATACCATTTTATGGTCTTTTTAATACCTTGTTCAAAGGATGTATCAGGATACCAGCCAAGTTCTTCCTTTATCTTGCTTGGATCAATTGCATACCGCCTGTCATGCCCTTTTCTGTCTTCTACATAAGCTATAAGGCTTTCAGTTATACTGGAATCATAATTTTCATTTAAATATTTAATAATGTTTTTAACAATGTGGATGTTTTTCTTCTCGTTATGCCCGCCTATATTATATACCTCGCCCGTTTTGCCATTGGTTATTACCATATCTATTGCCTTGCAGTGGTCCTCAACATATAGCCAGTCTCTTACATTCAAGCCATCGCCATATACTGGCAAAGCTTTATGATTAATACAATTATTTATTAACAGTGGTATTAATTTTTCAGGAAACTGATAAGGTCCATAGTTATTGGAACATCTTGTTATATTTATTGGCATGTTGTAAGTGTCATTATATGCTTTAACCATCATATCAGAGCTGGCTTTGCTTGCAGAATAAGGACTTCTAGGGTCTAATGGGGTGCTTTCAGAAAAGTATCCATCTTCTCCTAGGGATCCATATACCTCATCTGTTGAAACCTGCAAAAATTTAACTCCAGACTTCCAAGCTTCATTTATCTGCCAAGCTTCCTTTGCGCAATTTAAAAGATTAAGAGTTCCAATCACATTGGTTTTAACAAAGATATCAGGCATAGCTATACTTCTATCTACATGTGACTCAGCTGCAAAATTTACTACATAGTCTATTTCGTATTTTTTAAAAACTGACTTTACGAGATCTTTATCGCAAATATCCTGCTGGATGAAGGTATATCTTTCATCTGAGCATACACTTTTTAGGTTTTCTAAATTTCCTGCATAAGTGAGCTTATCCATATTGATAATGTTGATATCCTGATATTTCTTAAGCATATATATAATGAAGTTTGACCCAATAAACCCAGCTCCACCTGTAATCAAGTAAGTTTTCATAATATAAAAATCTCCTCTCAATATTTAACTATTAAAATATATTAAAAAATATCCGGATAATTTTTTAGAATTAATAAAACCTTGCTGCACTAGTTAATAATTGTTTTGCTATAATTTCTTGCATATAAATAATCCTGCATTTTTGGATACTTTAAGTTTGCCTGCCTTCTCAACCTTTGACTTAACATATTTTTTAAATTTATCATAGTTCCCCTTTAGTATCTCATGCTGGTTTCCGTGGCAGGACAATATATAATTCAATAATGGCTTATACTCATCAATTATCAAATAATCCTCATAAATGTGTTTTTCTATGTTGGAAAAATAGTCATTTAATTGTTCTTCTCCATTCTCCAAGCCGAAGATTTCTTCTAAATTAACTTCCGATAAAGATATCCTGCTGTTAAAGCTCTTAGTTAGATTTTCAATTTCTTTCATGTGCTTTAGACCATAAGTACTGCAATAAAATGTGCCGTCTTTTTTTAATACTCTTCTTATCTCTGAAAATGCCTTCTGTCTATCTTTAACATAAAATATCATATGATTAGCAACTATCTTATCAATGCTTTCATCCTCATAAGGCAAGTTGATACAGTCAGCAATATGGAATGTAAGATTAGCTTTTAAAGAGTTCAAATTTTCTCTGGCATCGCTGATCATTCCCTCTGAGATATCAGATAAAATTACTTCTGCTTTCTCAGGTATCTTATCTGAGCACTTTTTCCAGAGCTGGCCATCGCCACAGCCGATTTCTAGAATTTTTTCATTTGGTAATAGATTTATTTTGTCGTATACCCAGTTAAACCAACTATATTTATTAACACTAAAGCGATCGTGCAAACTAATTCTCACCTTTAAATTCCTTGAATCTTTATATTGGAGAGCTAAATCTTTCTCCATATTTGTAACATGTATAATGTCTATAATTTTATTCCAGTCTGGTTCATTAGCTTCCTCAATTACATTTTTTGCTTCCATAATGGATCTCTCAATAAGCTCCATATGCTTAATCTTTTTTTTAACCATCTCAAGCTGTAAGTCAAGATTGGTTTTTAAACGATTAATTCCTATATCATCGATTTCAACCATTGCCGCAATATCTTCTAGTGAAAATCCCAAATATTTTAGTGTTAGTATTATTTGAAGCTTTGCAAAGTCTTCATTAGTGTACAATCTATATCCAGCTTCACTTAAGCTTGATGGCTTTAGAAGCCCCTTTCCATCATAAAATCTTATGGTTCGTACGGTGACCCCTGCTTTTTTAGCAAACTCACCAGCTGTATAAAACTTTTTACCTCTCATCTTCATCACCCATCTTCATTATAAATGCTTACCTTAGGTAAGGGTCAATAGTATAAATTATTTTTATTTTGCATATACCTTATTTCTCTCCACTGAAAGTTATTGGCGGTACAATGGTGGAGAGCTAGATTATTAAGAAAACCGTAAGAGCAACTGCTTTAATAGCGCTGCTCTTACGGTTTTATATAAAGGTGATAAAAGTCTGAATAAGACGATTTCTATATCTTATGATGACAACTCGCTAAGTGGCTTGTTTTCTTTACTGCTTGCTTTTTTGATTATATATTTATTCATAAAAAGTTGCTGAGCCATCTGGAAAATATTTGAGATAATCCAGTAGATTCCTAGCCCGGCTGGAACAGTGAATGAGATAAAACCAGTCATAATAGGCGAAATTATAATCATACTATTTGTCATGGCAGCTTGGCTTGCATTAGCACCCTGCTGAGGAGTCTGATTCATGGAGAACTTCGTTGAAATAAAGGTAGTAACTATAGCTAGTACCGGAACTATAAGAAGATACCAGGCCTGCATATCTAAAGAGCTGCCAAAGAGTTTGTCGATATCCAGTGAAGGTATTGCCCCTAAGTTAATCCCAAAGAAACTCATATTCAGCAAGTGGCTTTGTGTAATAACACCATTAATATCGCCTAGCTTGTCAGTATTTTGGGAAAAGTAGCTGATTATGCTTAAGTCACGTAAATTTGCGGATGAAGCGGCACCAGCTGGAATCATGTTAAAGACCTGCTGGATAGCATCCACAGGTATCTTGAACATATACTTCAGAGGCTGAGAAATTACATAATACAAGGAAAAAAGTATCGGCATCTGTATTAAAAGAGGTAAACAGCCGCTTGCAGGGTTTATTTTGTACTTTTGGTATAGCTTCATGGTTTCTTCATTAAGCTTTTTTGGATCGTTTTTGTACTTCTTTTGAAGTTCCTGTAGCTGAGGCTGTACCTCGCTCATTCTTGCTGTTGAACGATATTGCTTGATGGTCAGAGGAAGCACTAAAGTCTTTATAATTACAGTTAGCAAGATTATAGATAATCCATAGTTTTTAAATGCAAAGGTATTATAAAGTATTCTTAAAAAGGTACCTATAGGATAGGAAATAAAGTCAAGCATGTTAATAACACTCCTTCGTTAATTTGATTAGTCTTTCCATAAGTTCTGCTTTTGTTTTCTCAGGATATACATCTATTCCTAAAAGATTGGAAAATGCAATGCCGTCACAGGCAAGGCTAATTATAATTCCTAAAATAGGATCTTTAGATTCATTGATTTTCTCAAGCCACTCCTTACGATTGTTAAGTACTGGCTGAAGAAGCTCCTGATTTAATGCAAAGGCAGCTATAATTCCTGCCATTGTATTTGTATCAATTTTTGCCGTATTAAACTGTTCCTCTATATAGGAGATAAACCAATTGCTTGGCGCATCAGCAGATAAAGCTCTTTCTCTTTCTGAAACCTTGGCTTCAAACATTTCTATGCCGGTTTCTATAAGCCCTTTCATCAGCGCATCCTTGCTGCTGTAATGGTATAGAAGTCCGCCCTTGCTTATGCCTGCCTCCTTTGCTACTTCTTCAAGGGTGAAGGAGTTCAAGCCTTTTTCAGTAATTAATTTGTTGGCTGCTTCAAGAATCTTTTCTTTAACAGGGTTACTCATAACATCAACCTTTCTTATGAATAAATAAGATCGTGATTAAAGTTACTAATTTATATCTTATTTAACTAAATGTTATGTTATATTTATTACAATATAACTATACCAATTAGACGGTATGATAATTTTATCAAAATATATGAGGGATGTCAAATAGAAGGTAAAGGGAAGAGGTGCTCAGATGATTGGAATAAGCATTGGATATGTAAGAACTGATGCTTTTTTATTGAGTTAATTTTAATCTAACTATTACCATAAATCTATGAAGGCATTTCCAAACTCATAAAGTAGATAATAATAACTCATGGAGAGTTATTATTGACAATTAGAGGATAAAGATTTAAAATAAAACTAACGAGTATTAGTAAGTAAAAAATGGAGGATATTATGTATAAGAAAAAAGAGATAATAATGGCTGCGAATGCTCTCTTTTCTAAGAAAGGCTATAACTTATCCATGTCTGAAATTGC
>JARDZI010000481.1 GCA_029240935.1 Clostridiales bacterium | reverse complement strand
AAAAATGAAAAAAATAACAAAAAAAAACAATCTTCCTATATAAGTATTAAATTATTAATAAAAAATAATAATCGAGGATTTGTCATTTGTTTCTTCTGCTATTAATTTTGCTTCTGACTGATCAGAAGCTATAAGTAGAATTATATAAGCAGTTATACCAATAAATGCAGCAAGACGTTCTTTTTGAATTAATTCAAAATCATTAACCATATTAACCCAACCTTTATAATAAGTGGTTATGTAGAAAAATAATATTTATTATATTATAGTATGCGGAATTAAGGTTGTTGAACTTTAAAAGCTGAAAAATTAATAAAAATAATTCTTACTATAACATAAGCATTTCTATGAACTTATTTGTTGCAGCAGATAGCGGAACTCCTTTTAGATGAACAATACCAATTTTACGTTCAGGTAGCTTATCAATCAAATTCATTTCATAGAGCTTTGAAGCCTCTACATCTATTTGTATAAAATTTTTTACTACACAAGCTATGCCAAGACCAATTTTGGAAAATTCTATAAGAAGGTCAATGCTACCAAGTTCTATTTCTGGAAGTAAAATAACACCATTTTCTGATGCATAATTATCTATAAATTTTCTAGTACTACTACCTTTTTCTAAAAGTAGTAATGGGTACTGAGTAAGTTGTACAAGGCTTACTGGAGTTTCTGCTAAATATTTATACTTCTCACCAACAATAAAACAATCTTGGATAGTCAGACCTTCTTGTATTTCTAAATGACTATTTATTTCAATTGGAAGATTTATAACACCAAAATCTACTTTACCACTTTCTAAAAGCTTTATAGTCTCTTGAGTAGTACGATTTGTAATCTGTATTTTTATATTTGGATAGGACTCATGAAAGCATTCAAGCTTAGGAAGTAAGTAATATTTACAAAGTGTATCACTGGCGCCAATTCTTATTTCACCACTCACTAAGCTTTGCATTTCAGAAAATTTAGTTTGAGCAGCCTGTATAAAGTGATAAGCTTGCTCTATATATTTAAATACTGCTTCACCTTCTGTAGTAAGTATTATTCCTTTTGGAGTTCTAAAAAACAGTCTTCCTCCAAGAGTTTCTTCTAACTGCTTTATTGACTGACTAACTGCAGGTTGAGATATATATAGCTCCTTGGCAGCCTTAGATATGCTTCCAGCCATAACTGTAATGTAAAAGACTCTGTACAAATCAAAATTCACATCCATATAAATTCTCCTTATGACCAGTATAAGTATTATTAATTTTATTTATATCAATATTATAATTATAATAAAGGTATAAATAAAGTTCAATATCTTAAAGATGGTTAACTTTAAACATTAAAAGGAGGATTTATTATGAGTGTTACGGCAATAGTAGGTGCAAACTGGGGTGATGAAGGAAAGGGTAAAATGACAGATTACCTTGCAGAAAAATCTGATATAGTAACTAGGTTTCAAGGAGGCAACAATGCAGGTCACACTATAATTAATAATTTTGGTAAATTTTCTCTTCATCTTTTACCTTCAGGAGTATTCTATCCTCATGTTACTAATATATTAGGACCTGGGGTAGCCTTAAATATATCAGCATTTTTAAAAGAATTAGAAGAGCTAAACAAAAGAGGAGTTCCACAACCGAAAATACTTATATCTGATCGTGCTCAAATACTATTACAATACCACAAATTATTTGACTGCTATGAAGAGGAAAGGCTTGGCAAAAATCAATTTGGATCTACTCAATCCGGTATAGCACCTTTTTATGGTGACAAATATAGTAAACTTGGGATACAGGTTTCAGATCTTTTTGATGAAGGTATTTTAAAAAAGAAACTGACTGCTGTATTAGAGATTAAAAATGTACTTTTAAAACATTTATATAATAAACCTCATATAAAAATAGAGGATATACTTCCTGAACTATTGCAGATGGGAGAAAGAATAAAGCCCTATGTAACAGATACTACAATATACCTGAATAGGGCAATAAAAGAAGGAAAGAAAATATTAGCAGAAGGACAGCTTGGAGCTCTCCGCGACCCAGATCATGGTATATACCCATATTCAACCTCTTCCTCTACTTTAGCAGGTTTTGCAGCTGTAGGAGCAGGCATCCCACCACATTCTATAGAGACTGTAGCAGCAGTTGTAAAAGCTTATTCAAGCTGTGTTGGCGCAGGACCATTTGTAACTGAAATATTTGGAGAAGAAGGGGATACTCTTCGTGAAAAAGGAGGAGATGCAGGTGAATACGGTGCAACTACTGGGAGACCAAGAAGAATGGGCTGGTTTGATGCAGTAGCTACAAGATATGGTTGTATGGTTCAAGGAGCTACAGAAGTAGCTTTAACTTTACTTGATGTTCTTGGATATCTCGATACAATACCAGTGTGCACTGCTTACGAAATTGATGGTTGCATTACAGAGAGTTTTACAACAACTAATAAACTGTATTCAGCAAAACCTATTTATACAATGCTTAAAGGCTGGAAACAAGATACATCGAAGATTA
>JARDZI010000480.1 GCA_029240935.1 Clostridiales bacterium | reverse complement strand
ATTATCTAGATATTTCTGATCTGCCCAGCGTCCATCCTCAAATTTGTTATAGCACCATTCTATACATTTTGACTTCCACCATATTAAGGCTTTCAAACCTTCATTATCCTTACAAAAACCAACAAAGCCTGCTTGGAATCTGCCATAGGTTTTAATTAGAGCTTCATGATGATCAGTGTAGTACTGTTCAGTCAAAATTATTGAATCATTTCCCCACTCATCAAAAATTGCATCTGTACTAGAAAGCATTTGCGTATCGCCATCCAGCCAAATGATTTTATCAACCTCTTCAAAATTTTCAAAAATATAAAGCATTTCTGATGACTTAACTGTCCATGCATATTCATGTATAGCTCTGTCTTGCTTTGCAACCTTAAGCTCAGGGAAATAATCTTCAATGGTCTCAACTTTTATTACCTGGAGGTTTTCCAAGCTAAGATCTGAAAGAATTTTATAAGCCAAGTTATCTAAACATACATAGAACATAGTAAATGAATTATCCAGTTTTTTTATTGAGTTGTATAATACTAAACCTTGATAGCAATAGGCTCCGCTAAATGCTGAACAATAATAATGCTTCATGGCCCCCTCCAAAATCCTCTTGTTTATATTACATATGACCAATTTTATGCAGCAAATCTAGGCTGCTTCTAATGCTTTTTAAATATGGAAGATAAACTTGTTTTTTATTTATAGCTGCATAGTTAAATTTCTGTTCTACGAAACTGTAAATTGAACTTTCTTTAACTTGATCAATATTATACTTATATAAAACAAGAGCATCTTCGTTAACATATATTATGCTATTAATCTTCCTAATTTTTACACGCTCAAGCCTTGTATCATCAAGAGAATAAGCTAGACTCTTTTTCACTTTTACTTTACTGTATTTATGTTTCCAGCTATTAATGTGTGCAATTTCCTCCATACTGTTAACTCCATGTTCAAGCCATTCCTTAGTCTTTTCAACCCAATAGAATACACAGTCAAGAACAGTTTTATCTCTATAGAATCCAATAATGGTATTTGTTGCATTAAAACCATTTCTTAAAGCGGATGCGTCCTCAAAAAGTGTTATTGAGTTCTTTTTTAACATATCAAAAGTATCCACGGGATTCTGATGAAAATAGAAATTACTATCTACATATAACAGACTTTCAATATTATAGTTGTTTAATAATATTTGATTTATTAACCTCGACTTAAGAATTTCTATACTGGCATGGTATCCTTTTTTCTTTAATTGGTTATAGTCTTCAATCAGATTAGAAGGCTCAAAGAGTTGAACTTCAGGTAATTTCGCTATTCTAAGCGTGTTATAAGTGTTTTCATCCACACAGCAAATCCATAATTTAAATTTAATATTATATTTCTTTATAGAGTCGTATAGACATAATGTTTGTACTAATTGTTTTTCTTCCGCAAGGGTACATAGATTATATACAGGTTCTGATGTATTTAATTCAAGATTAAAATAGTTTCCTACATATTTATCCTTCATGCTTAAGTATGGATAGAATTCTGGAGCAATTTCTCTTATCCTAGAATAAGCTTCATTGCATTTTTTAAAATAAGGTATATATAATTCATTAATAGTATGATGATCAAATTTCATCCAGTAGTAGCACAGGTCAAAATCATTTCCATCATAATACTTCAAAGCCATAAAATGATACAATACGATAGGGGTATCTTTAATATGTGGTATTCCATCCTTTATATTTACGTGGCTATGTTGTTCCTCATTAATTCTGCCGGCAATAAACGGGGTGAGATTAATTCCGTCGTGATTCGTTACTCCAACCTTTGGAAATCGCACTAACCAGTCATCTACATATAATTGGTCATTCCAGTTACCTTGTTCTTCCTCTGAATTCTTCCACTCCTGAAGTCTCTCACGAAAATATTCCAAGCATTTAATCCCTATTTCATCTCTCTTAAAACCCATAAAACCTGTATTATAAAACCCAACCATATGTCCTAAATACTCATATTCCCCAACAAATCTTTCTGCTGTCAGAAGTACTGAATAATCTTTCCATTCCTCATATATAGGCTCAGGATTTGATAAAAACTCTGTATCACCATCAACCCATATGACATGGTCAACCTCTTTATATTTATCAAATATATATAATGCTGCTGATGCCTTGGCTGTCCATATATATGTCTTCTCTCCTCGCTGACCCTTTAACTCCGGTATGCGTGTGTCAAACACCTCAATATCTCTTATACTCACTGGAATAAGATCTATTAATTTCATTTTGTTTAATAATTCTAATGATTCATCATCCATGCATATTAAAAAGAATTTGAAGCTACCGTCATGCTTCTTCATAGATTCATAAAGAACTAACCCCTTATAGAGATAATCCTTCCTATAAATACAATAATAGTAGTGCATCATGTATACTCCTCTCAAACTGATTAGAAAAACAAACACTTAGTTAATTTACTTTATGTTAATAACTTACAATTCGTGACATTTAGTCCATCTTTATTTATTTGG
>JARDZI010000479.1 GCA_029240935.1 Clostridiales bacterium | reverse complement strand
ATTCATTACACTGTCAGCAACCTTACTCCATAAAATATGGTGTCCGGAATTATTATAATACTGTATTTTTTTTGTTTCGGATCCAATATTTTTGAATATGAAACCAGCACTTCGTTTATTTACAGTATCATCCTGTAAAGCTTGAGCAATAAATATAGGGCAATTAATTAAGTTTAAAATGGGTTTTGTTTTGGCTAAGAGCATACGAAAATTAAATAATGCACGAGCAGGTAATCTATAAATGGACGAGAAGTATTTATATATGTTATCAAACTTTCTAGCCTTTATATCATTAACTATATTCAATAAAACTCTTTTCAGATCCCAATAATAGATTGGTGAATTAAGGGTTACAATCCCAGTTACGCTGTTATTTAAAGCAAGTTGTAATGTAATTAAACCACCCATAGAAAAGCCAAGATGGACACTCAACCTTAAAACCTTTCTCTGCAAGTCTATCAGCTAATGGTTGTACCTCTGATATACTACCTCCAAATCCATGAATAAGCAGGCAGCCTATAGCAGTGTTTTGATTGTTTTTATCTGTTGGTGGTGACATCGGTTTGTTCTCCATGTGTTCTTCAATTTAATATAATAATAGTAATAATAATATTATAACCTATTATAACGCCTTGATTCAAAATGAGATTTTTCGATTGTAGAAAAATTTCATTACATCAGCGGCGTTTCAATGAGGCAGGAGATAATGCTCATAGCCTGGTAAGCCAGGCATTTTCTTGAAAACCAAAGTTGGTACCCGCCACTCTATAGAAGTGGGGGAAATTTTCTTGCCTCGTTATATGTAATTTTTTCAGTTAAATTAAAAATCTTGAATAGGAGTTGGTTTTCCGAGAAGATATCCCTGTGCATAGGATATACCTAAAAGTTCTGCGATATTTAAGTCTTTTTCTGTCTCTATACCTTCAATAATAATTTCAGTTGAGTCGGAGAGTAAATCAACTAGATTTTCAACTATTTTTTGTTTACGTGAGTTAACCGAAAGATTTTCTGCGAAATATCGGTCCAATTTAATAAAGTCAGGCTCTAGTTCAACCCATTGCTGTAAGAATGAATATCCTTGCCCCATATCATCAATGGCTATTTTAACACCCCTTGACTTTAATTCGTTTGTTATTGTTCTAATTTCATCCCAGTTGCAAATAGGCTCACTTTCAAGCAATTCAAGCACGATATCCATATTTAAGGGAACATGTGTATCCCACCAAGGTAAAAAATCATTTTCAAGAAGTGTTGACGGAAATACATTAAGAAATAATGTACATGACTGATGTCTAAATTTCTCTAATGCCTCTTTTAATGATATTAAATCGAGAACATTTCTTTCGCCTGTTTTATCAGCTTCTTTAAAAAGTTCTACCGGTGTTGAATTCATTAATGAAGCATCCCTTAATAATGCCTCATAACCTAGAACATTATAATTTTTCAAATGATAAATTGGTTGAAACCAGTGGGTGATAGAATGTTTATATTTGCTTTCAATTTTTTGACTAGCTTGCACCTTAACTCCTCCATAAAAATAAAATAGACAGAATTGCATTGCCTACTTAGTTTATACTATGGATAAGTTTAAGATTCTATGGCTAATGAACTTTTTACCAATCTTATACTTTGTTCCAATTCCGATAACTTAATTTGGCAACCCAACCGTCATAGCAAATCTTAAGCCTTAGACTTGTGGCTTTGCGTCCTCATCTTTCGATAAGTTTGCCTTTTTCACTTAAATATTGATAAAGTACACTATCGTTCGTATTCCATACCATATTATTATACTTCCACCATAGTTTAACATTTATATGCCATTTTGTCACCATATTTTTAAATTTTCAAACATATTAAGACATTTTTTTATATTTTATGCTGTTATATTAAAAAAAGGTGAAATATTCTCATTTTGAGGATATTTCACCTTTGGTATTATTCAATTACAACTGCTGTTCCTGAAGCAATTACCATGAGCATATTTCCACCCTGACCCAATACCTCATAATCAATGTCAACTCCAATAATAGCATTTGCTCCGAGAGCTTCTGCTCTTCGTTCCATTTCGTTAATTGCTTGAGCTCTTGCCTGAATGAGTTCCTGTTCATAAGAACCGGAACGTCCTCCAAAGAAGTTCGATAAACCTGCAGCAAAATCCTTAATAAAATCTACCCCTGAAATTACTTCTCCAAATACCAGTCCTCTGTAATCAATTATCTTCCTGTCCTCTACTTTAGGTGTAGTAGTTACAATCATATTTACCTCCAATTCCCCAAACACAAAATTGTGTTATTACTGAGTAAAATTTGTTATTTTATTTATATTTTCAACACAAACATGAATATACCTCTTTTCTTAATAAGGATTTACATCTGTTTCCTTATGGTTTTATATTCATCGTTAAACTGAAAATGAGGACAATCATGATATGAATCTTTTAAGAACTTTCCCATTTCATCTTCGTCTAAATTAACCTGACATTCATAGCAGGCATAATCTTCACCATAAATATAGTTTATACAGAATTCGCAATTTGTCTTACCTTTCATTCACTAAATGCTCCCCTCAAAAGCTTTATTTATATTCCATAGTGTAAATATCCGAAAACTCTATCCTAACCACTTCTGTTTTGTCCACAAGATTGCTGCTACTATAATTTGCACACTCTTGGTCACTCTTTACCGTCACATCTGGCAACTCTATTATAAATTCGCTTCCCTTGCCCAGTTCACTAATAACATCTATAATCCCATTGTGCATTTCTACAAGAGACTTGACAAGTGAAAGGCCTATTCCGCTTCCTTCCCTACCTCTGCTGGTGGACTTATCCACCTGAATGAATCTATCAAAAATAGTTCTTTGCTTGTCTTCAGGTATACCAATTCCATTATCCTTTACTTTTATAATAATATAATTATTCATCTCGA
>JARDZI010000478.1 GCA_029240935.1 Clostridiales bacterium | reverse complement strand
TGAATTTTCCCCATCATTATTTAAAATTCCTTTACTCCTTAAATAATACCCTACTGCCATTAATATTGCCATTAAAATGATACTGTTTATTAATGTTCCTATTATCATAGTCTTGACTCCTTAGATGTTGTCCAATTTCTAAACAGAATATCATGTACTACCTTAATTATCAAGCAAAAAATTAGTTTTATTTATACAAATAAAATACTATGTTCTAATTTTATACTTCCATCAAAGCCATAATTAATACTATCTTAATTTTATTAAAAATATATATTTCCCCATTATATTCCATATATACACTGTTATGAAAAACGAGTCCACCATAATGGTGGACTCATCAATTACTGTTGCTTCAAAGCTTCTGCTTTTTCTGTATTATATTTCTCTTCAGCTGCTTTATATTCCTCTTGTGTCAATGGCTTATCCAGTATTACTTTTCCCTTTATCTTATGTGCATCTCTGCTGAATTGTGTTGTGTATGCAGAGAAAGGATCACAATAAGATGCAATATACCCACCCCTAGAATTGAAGAACGGTATAACTATAGCATGATCTATTAAAAATGCTTCTGCTTCTGCAAACAAATTATATCTTTTTTCTATATCAAGAAGCTCAGCCTTTGCTTTTTCAACCATAATATCATAGGTTGCCTTCTTATCCATTAATTGAGGATATTCTTCATTTTCGGATAATGTTTCAACACCGTCATCATCAACGCCTCTTTCATTAAATTTAGCTTTTTCTGCTTCTGTATACTCAAAATCTATCAAATAATCAAGTGCCATAAATGCCTTGTTGTAACTCCAGCCTATTTCTGTGCCCCTGATAAATGTATCTGTAAATGTAGCAGGGTCGGGGTAGTCAGCCCCCCATGTCATTTCCATTATTGAATATTGTCCTTCTCCTCTGACATTGGAGTTAAATCCTGAAGGCTGGTGAGCAACTATTACCACATCAACATAGTCTGTGCCTAGTGTTTTTTCTAGTTGTTGTTCTACAACCTGAGATCTTTTCGCCCAGTCGTTTGCTGATGAATTGTATGGCCATACTAATTTGATTGGAAAGTCTACCTTTCCCTTTAATTCATTCATTGCTTTATCTTTATATTCTTTTGCTAATTGTTCATTGTAAGAGCTCGTGTCTGAAAAAGCCTTTAACGGCTGAAGTTGAGTGTAATCCAATCCATTTACACTTACGAAATTTCTAGGAATAATTGTTCCTAACAGAACATTTTTCGGATTGTTGGGTTCGATTGTCAGAATTGCCGCATTCATATCAAAAGCATGAAAAAATGACTTTCTGAAGTTTTCATTGTTTACTGCAATTCTCCAGTCCTCAGGTTTGTATTCATCTTCATACAAAGGATCAAAGTTGAATCCTAAATAAGTTGAAAATGTAGTAGATGGTTTTGGCTGAATAAAGTCTTTTCTTTCAGGGTCCTTAAGCCAACTTTCTACAACATCCAAAGTAATGTCAGCTTCTGTTATCTCACCTCTTAGAAATAGTTCAGGTGCAAGCGAAGCAGCTTCTTTATTATATCTGTATGTAATTTTTGAGATGCTCATTTTATCTTTATCCCAGAAGTTTTCATTCAAGGTAAGGACCTTAACACTTTGTGGTTCATACGTTTCCATTATGTATGCACCGTTATAAAGCATTGTTTCAGCAGTAGTTGCAAATTGATCCCCCACTTCTTCTAAGAATTGCCCATTAGCAGGAAGGAAGCATACATAGGACAGCATTCTCAAGAAATAAGGCGTTGGAACCTCTAGATTATATTCAAGAGTGTATTTGTCTATTGCTTTTATTCCTACCTTACTAAAATCTGTAATTTCCTTATTGAAATATGGTTTTGCATTTTTAATAACGTCATACATAATGTTGCTCATAGAGGATTCATTATCTACATCTAACACATACTTTGCTGCGTCACTAAAATCCTGAGCAGTTACTTCAGCATATTGCTCTCCTGTGTTAGTATACCAGTAAACTCCCTCTTTTAATTTAAAGGTATAAGTTAAACCATCAGGAGAAATCTCCCAGCTGTCAGCTAAGGATGGTATCATAACACCATATTTGTCAAAGTCCACTAAACCTTCAACTAAGTTGTAAACGATTTCTCTAGTCTCGCTTAAAGATGATACCAGGTAATCTAATGTGGTAGTTTCTGTATCATATACAGTAGCGTACTCCCTCATAGAACTTTCTACATCATCTGGTGTATTTGGCTCAACAGTTCCAGTATCAGTACTGCCGCCTCCACAGGCTGAAAGAACAAACATTAAAACCAATAGCATAGATATTAACCTTTTCATTGTTCCTCCTAAATTTTTTTATTATAAAAAGCAAAAACAGGACAGTACTCAGGGACTTGTTAAAATCCATGAGACTGCCCCTGTTTTTACTAATTATTTTAACTTATAGCCTTCAAGCTCTCTTTCGTTTGCTAAAATAAAGTGTTCAGGTTCGAATTCCACCCAGTGAGGTGGGTATTGGTCATAGTCAAAGTGA
>JARDZI010000093.1 GCA_029240935.1 Clostridiales bacterium | reverse complement strand
TTTTTTATGATTATTGACAGATGTTGAGGTGATTATACAATCATTTTGTTCAAGCTAACGAGTGTTAACCGTCACCTTTTTTCCTCCGTTTTTGCCTTTATTATTATCAAAACAGACCACCTATCTCCTAATCAATGGGAATGCAATAACATCCTTAATTGATGTGGCATTGGTTAAGAACATTATCATTCTATCAATACCTATACCAAGACCTCCTGCAGGAGGCATTCCAGAATCTACTGCAACAGCGAATTCTTCATCCATTGGACTTGCTGTTTCTAATCCAGCCCTCAGTTTATTTGCCTGATCATATAGTAAAGTCCTCTGTCTTAATCCATCATTTAGCTCTGAATATGCATTCCCAAGCTCCACTCCATAGGCATATGGTTCAAATCTTTCGATCAACTCTGGATTCTTCCTGTGAACCTTACATAAAGGTGATGAATCCAGGGGGAAATCTATTACAAAAGTTGGCTGTACTAGTTTATGAGCACAGTATTCATCAAACAGGTTCATTATTAGTTCACCCTTTGACATTTTTTCAATACATGAGCCATCCACAGCAGTTGCAAAAAGAAGTCCCTTATCTGTAAGTGCTTTTAGAATGTCTTCTTGAGCCATGTTTTCAATATCTATTCCAGTTTCTCCTGCTACTAAATCACACATTTTTTCTCTTCTCCAAGGTGCTTTAAAGTCAATTTCCACACCATCATATAGGACCTTTGTTGATCCGCTAATCTTGTTAAAAACATATTCATAAAGTTCTTCCATAAGCTCCATCATATCATTGTAATCCCCATATGCCATGTAGCATTCAAGAAGAGTAAACTCTGGGTAATGAGTTCTATCAATGCCCTCATTTCTAAATGACTTTCCTATCGTATAAACTCTTTCAATTCCACCTACCATAAGTCTTTTTAAATACAATTCATGGGACACACACATAAACACATCACAATCCAAGGAATTAACATAGGTTGTAAAGGGTTTTGCCTCTCCACCACCATATTTCATATCAAGAACTGGCGTCTCCATTTCAAGGAATTCTCTGCTATTAAAAAATTCTCTAATTGCGCCCATTGCCCTAGAGCGATTTATAAACCTCTCCTTTACATCATTATTCATTATCATATCAAGAGAGCGATGCCTCTGCCTAAGATCCATGTCCTGAATTCCATGGTATTTTTCAGGGAGTGGCCTAATTGATTTTGAAAGAAGCATAAAATCATCAGTCTTAATAGTTATTTCTCCTGTTTGAGTTTTAAAAACTCTGCCACTAACTCCAATAATATCTCCAACATCAACAAGCTTTAATATTTGATATTTTTCATCTCCTAGCTGAGTTTTGCTTAAATATACCTGTATATCTCCTGCTTGATCCCTCAAATTTAAAAATGTAACCTTACCCATTCTTCTTAGAAGAACAATTCTGCCAGCAAGTGTGAATCTTTGGTTCTCATCTATATTTTCATAGGTATTAAGAATATAATTTGAATGTGTAACGTTTTTAAAACTATATGGGTATGGATTTATTCCAATATTCCTTAGTTGATTTAGTTTCTTAATTCTTTCCATTATAAATTCATTTGCATCTGGCATTATGCTTCTTAAATATTCAATATTAATACTATTTTCCTCCATGTTGATACCAACCTTTCATAAATTAATGAAAATATCTGTAAAAAGACAATAAAAAAACTCTCACCTCCAAGACTATTAGCCTTGGGGACGAGAGTTTGACTTCGTGGTACCACCCCAGTTTATCAATATGTTACCATATTGAACTTTTTAAGTACTGCATTTTTGTAATGCCTATACTCTAGCTCTTTAACGGGAGCTCCCGGCACAGTCTACCACTTGAATTAAGTCTCGGTGTGATGCTCTGAGGCCTTTTTCAATAAAAAATCCCATACTCCTTCTCAGCTTTTGGAGTTCTCTGTTATGGCATATAATTATTTACTCTTCTCTTCACAGCATTTATTATATAAATTTATATTGATATTATTACAAAAATGTTAGAATGTCAAGTACTCTTATACTAGTTTCTAGCATTAACTATGCTTTTAAAGTTTTGTTTAGCATAAACAACTCCTAACAGTCCCTCTTATATAATAATTTTGTTCAAGCTAACAAGTGTTAACCGTCACCATTTTGTCACCATTTTCCCAACTTTCTCCTCAATTTCAATCGCCATTTCTGATGCCTTATTATAAAATCAAATGTTTACTGTCCCTTGTCATAAGCTTCTGATATAATATAGGTAAAAGAATAGGAGTTGATACTATGGGAAAGAAAAACAAACATGTTACTGTCAAAAATGGTGATAGCAGCATAACACTTGAGTTTGATGCTATGTTCTATGTTACTGCTATGAGGCGTGAGACTCCACCACCTACAAGGGTTGAAATGCCTAAAAAAGGTAAGGGGGCATATAACAGAAAGGAAAAACATAAAGGGAGGTTCCATTCAAATAGTGATGGTATCTCCCTTTTATTTATGAATAATATTTGCACTATTTCTGGAGAATTTTGAGAATCCTTGTAGTATAATGTATATAGGGTTCTATAATTCTTCACTTAAAGGGGTAATGCAATGAAGTTAAAATTAAAAAAACTGCTGCCATTATTTTTACCCATAAGTATCATAGTTGGGGCATCTGTACTTTTTGCAAGTATGGATACACTTCCCGATTCTACTCAAAATTTAATATTGTATTTCTCATATGTACTATTAGCCATTATTATAGTACTTTCTTTTATATTTAATCGCAGTAGGGTATTTTTTATAGCTTCAGTTATTTTTATTAGCCAGATTTTTTTAATTACTATTAATATCTCAAATGGTGTTGAAAGTTTTAATATAACTGCTGTAAAATCCATTATATACATATTACTTCCAATCAATATTACTGCATTTGCATTTCAAAAGGATAAGGGCATACTCTCTTTAAAAGGTAAATTTCGTATCTTTGTTGTATTAATTCAATACCTTTTTATAGGATGGGTAATTGTCACCAATCGTACTGGTTTAATAGATTTCATTAACTCCACACCTCTACATATAGGAAAGCTTGCACCTATTCCACTTCTTATATTTTTAATATTTGGTATAGCTTTCATTTTCTTTATAGGAAGAATAGTTCTTCTAGGTTTATCTAATGATAGACTTCTGTTTGGAGTGTTGATTTCAGTTTTTATTGGATTGTTTTCTAGAAATACAAATATATCTATTCCTGTTTTTTTCTCAGCAGCAGGAATATTATTATTAATATGTACCCTATATGAAACATACTTTTTAGCATATATTGATGAATTGACTGGTCTTCCTTCTAGGAGAGCATTAAAGGAGAAAATGATGAAGCTTGGAGGCAGGTATTCCATAGCAATGGTAGATATAGATTTTTTCAAGAAATTTAATGATAGTTATGGGCATGATTCTGGAGATGAGGTATTAAGGTTTATTGGTAAATGCCTGAAAACAATGTCTGGTTGTGGTAAGGCATTTAGATTTGGTGGAGAGGAATTTACAGTAATTTTCCCAGGAAAAAATATTTCTGAAGCTATTACTTATATGGAAAATTTGAGAGAAACTATTTCTAAATCCCGCATTCCATTAACTAAAGGAAACACAAAAAATTCAACTACCCAAAGGACTAAGAAAGTAACTATAACCATAAGCGGAGGAGTTGCAGAAAGAAATGAAAAACACCCTAATCCAAATGATGTTCTAAAAGCAGCAGATGCTGCTTTATACAGAGCAAAGGACAAGGGTAGAAATTGCATATGTAAATAAAAAAGGTGCCTGCCACATCAGATATCAGATTTGAAATCTCATAATCTCATGCGGCTGGCACCTATTCTATCCTAATCCATTCTGGTTTTCTTTCCTTAAATATTGTTAAATACTTAAAGCCTGCTTGTTTTGCGTTTTCTATGGCTGTGTCTATGCCCTCTGCTACATCAACTGCACGGTGGGCATCGGAACCTATGGTTAATATCTCACCGCCTAGTTCATGATAGAGCATCAACACATCTACTCCTGGCATAGCTTCCTTTGGAGCTTGTCTTAGGCCTGAGGTGTTTATCTCAATTCCCTTGCCCTTTGAGATTATTAGTTTAAGCACTTCTTTTAAAAGTTCATATTGAACCATTAGTGTTACTCTTGTCTTATAGGTACTTGTGCTGTATCTTTTTATTAAATCCAAGTGGCCAACACAATCAAAATCAGCAAGGTTTACTATCTGTGTAATTTGATTAATATACATTTGACAAGCCTCTGAAGCAGTTATAACATTATAATCCAATTGACTAACATCAGTGTCTCCAGACAGCTTGTGGACTGAGCCTATGATGTAATCAAAGGAGGTTGTTTTAAGCATTGCATTAGTTGTTTCCAGAAACAAATGTGGTTGTCCAAGCTCCACACCCATTTTAATCTTTAACCTTTCCTTGTACCTCTCATTAGCATTAACGACCTCATCTTTGCATATTAAAGGTTTGTAGAATTTATAGCTTTTATCTGTAGATATGGGTTCAAAATGTTCAGTTATAGCTATCTCCTTTAGTCCCTTCCCTATTGCAGCTTCGCATACCTCATATATGGTACTTCTACCATCACCTGAGTGGATGGTATGAATATGATAATCATATTTATATTGCATTGTCTCCTCCTAATGTAAATTACTATAAGCACCGTAAAACAGGAGCTTCCACTACTATTATATCATATACTATTGTTATAACGAACTTGTTCAGCTTATTCTTAAGTAATTTTCATTTTATTGAATTTATTTTGTTGATTATTTTCTTCTTATTTAGTATATTAAAATTACTATAAGTACTAAAATAAAGAAATGATTTTTCATGCCATTATGTAGCCTCAGGTTTCAAAACCTGTTTCTAACACAATTCATCAATTAACATAAAAGGCATATAAACTTCCATAGCATTTAATACTCAACCAGTCCAACTTTATTAGCAATAACTTAATGGAGATGAAAAATATGAATGACACATATCCTATATTTTCTACTCAAGAATTAGCTCAATTTTCAGTCAGAAACCTAATGGATGACAGACAGGATTTTATAATAGAAGCCCTAAATAGAGTTGTATGTTCTGCTGAAGCTTCAATTGAAGACAAGGTCCTAGCATTGGATAAGCTAGGTGATATATATCAAAATTATACAGGTGATTTGGACAAGTCCCTTGAGCATATAAATATGGCAATTGAATTAGCTGACAGTATTGATATAAGATTTAGCTATGTATTAAGAGGAAGCATATGGTTAAAACGTCTTCAGCTACTTGAGTTACTTGGAAGAAATGATGAAATAGAGTCTGAGCTTCAGAAGATCACTAATAAATATGAAACTGAAGAATTCAACAGCAACAGTTATTTATTTAATGCCTATAAATACAAAGCGAAGCTTGAGTATGATAGGGGTACCCCTAAAGCTGCATTGGGTTATTTGATAGATGCTCAAAAATATTATCCTGTTAAATTCTATGCTAAAAAGCTTCATGTAATTGAGGCCTCTGATTATAAAAATGAATTTGATAATTTAGAGCTGCTGCTTTCAAGAAATGTGTTCAGCACTAAGGATTGGAATATATAAGAATAGGTGCTGCCATCTTAACATTTTCAAATGTAAGATAGCAGCACCATATTTATATCAGCTTAAGTGCTTGTTCCAAATCTCCAATTATATCCTCTGGGTTTTCAAGGCCTACTGATATTCTTATAAGACTTTCAGAGAATCCAAATTCCTCAAGCTTTTCTTTTGGGTAACCTCTATGGGTCATAGCAGCAGGATGCTCTATTAAGGATTCACAATCTCCAAGGCTTACTGCAATTTTTAATAACTTTACCGAATTTACAACTTTTTTAGACTCTTCAAGTCCACCCTTAACCTCAAAGCTAATCATTGCCCCAAAACCGTCCATCTGTTCCTTTGCTACTTGATATCCAGGAAAGGATTCTAGTCCAGGATACATTACCTTTTCAACCTTTGGATGAGCTTCAAGGAATTTAGCAACCTTCATTGCATTTCTCTCATGCTCCCTCATTCTTACTCCAAGAGTTTTTAGTCCTCTTAGAAGTAGCCATGCATTAAATGGAGCCATAACTCCACCAAATTCACACATGTATTCAAACTTTAAGTATTGAATATATTCAGCATCCTTGGATACTGCTACTCCTCCAACGACGTCACCATGTCCGCATATATACTTGGTTGCGCTGTGAACTACAACATCTGCTCCCATGGTTAGTGGTCTTTGGAAATATGGTGATGCAAAGGTGTTATCAATAACCACCTTTACCCCTTTTTTCTTTGCTAAGGCTGTAACCCTTTTAATATCTACTATGTCTAAATTGGGGTTACAGGGTGTTTCAAAATAAATAACCTTTGTGTTTTCATCTATTGTTTTTTCTAAAAGTTCAATATCCTTAAGATCAATTGTTTTCCCTTCCATGTGATATTTGGGAAGCATTTTATTTACAATACTATAGGAAGACCCATATAGTGTTTTATGTACTATTATATTGTTACCTGGTTCCATCAAAGAAAAAATTACTGAGCTAATCGCTGCCATGCCTGATGCAAAGGCTACTGCTCCATTTCCTTCCTCAAGCTCTGCCATCTTGTTTTCAAAGAGCCTTAAGGTTGGGTTATTTCCTCTTGTATAAACATAATCATCGCTTTTGAAAGACATTACCCTATCCACATGCTCTAGGTCATCAAATACAAATGTGGAGGTTTGAAATATTGGTGGGTTTAGTGCATTATTTGGATTATTCCCATGACTACCACCATGAACTGCCCTGGTATCAAATCCGTATTTCTTGTTCTTATCCATGTTGTTACCTCCTGAAAAAAAGATTCTTGCTAAGCTCAGAATGACAACGCCCTCGAAGTCACAATAGCTCAATATGACAATGTATACAGCTTTCTCAAATTATAAAGACCTAAATAGTATCATATGGGGCATAAGCCCCATATGTTAAACAACTATATTAACTTAAAAACATTGAAATAATTAATCCAATAACACCAATTCCTGCGGTAACTACAACTCCTGTGTTTCCTCCAGCCGTGCTTCCAAAGCCTGCATTAAATGCAGCCTGGCCAACACCAAATGCCATTCCAAGACCTGCAATCATTCCAAATAGTATTGCAGCAGTCATTACAACAGCTCCAATTTTTGTCTTTGCTCCAGCCTTTGGAAGATCCTCTTCATCCATAATATCTGTCCAAAGTAAGTCCCATTTTTTAATTCTAGGATATAATACCAGTATTAGTGGAAGTCCAAGTACTATTGAAGGTATTGAGTTGTTTAGAGTTATTATGGATCCAAGTGCAGCAAATGGAACCATTCCAAGTAACTCAAGACCCCAGGCGATTATAAGAGCACATGCTGCTGATCCTAATATGGAAGCAACTATATATCCTGCTACTCTCTTCCCACCCTTTACATTAGGTCCCTTGTCTTCACTACCTGCTACAACAAAATTAGTCCATATTTTATAAGGTACATAAGCAAACATAAAATTTCCAACAAACCCGAATGTACTACCAATACCTAGTGACCCAAAGAAGTCTCCAATTAAATTACCAATTGCAGCACCCCATGCTCCTGCAGGTCCAAATAGAAGGCCTAAAACTACTGGCAGGGCACTTGCTGGTCTGAATTCAGTTATTCCAGGAATTAGTACGAATCCTTTAAAGGGTATTAATACTGCAGCATAAATTCCTGCACTTAGTGCAACTAAAACTATCATTTTAGTTGATTTCCACATTTTAAAAACTTCTTTCATTTTCAAAAACCCCCATTCATTTTTTTACAACCCAAATCTACTTTCTTTGCAGCGGCATTCTTTTTGATCAAGCCTACCTGAGAATACATTAATAATGGCTTTTGTTATGTTTTCCTTGTTCCTGCTCATAGCACCCTGAATATCATGAAGTGCTATCTCCTCTGAGCCAATGCCTGTGCACCAGTTGGTTATTATACCAATAGTGGCATAGCACATGCCTAGCTCTTTTGCCAGAACAACCTCAGGTACGTTTGTCATTCCAACCACATCACCTCCCAAGGATTTATACATCCTAATTTCTTGTTTTGTTTCAAATCTTGGTCCCTCGGTGCATACATATACACCTTCACCCTTAACATCTATAGTCAAATCCTTCGCAGCCTTATAAAATTTATTTATTAGGTTTCTACAATAGGGCTCCCTCATGTCAGTATGGACTACTCCATCCGCTCCACCCTCATAATAGGTTATTGGTCTAACCTTTGTAAAATCTAAAAAATCATTAATAACAACAACATCTCCTGGAGCAAATTTGTCATTACAGGACCCAACTGCAGCAGTTGCATATATGTATTTAACCCCAAGCTCCTCAAGTGCTTTCATATTTGCTCTATAGTTTATCAAATGTGGAGGTACAGAGTGTCCCTTTCCATGTCTTGCAAGGAATACAATTTCCTGTCCCTCTATTTCAACTATATCAACATAGGCATCTCCATATCTTGTATTTATAGTTCTGGAATATCCATTTCCAGAAACCCCATAAACCCCGGTTCCTCCGATTATAGCCTTATCCATATCTTTTCCTCCTTAGCCAACTAAATTCATAAGCTTTAAGTAGATTGAAATTCCTAATATAGCAATAGTAAAAACTAATATTGCTATATCATGTGACTTGATTTTAATTTCTAGAAAGTTAGTTCTATTGTTAGAGTATCCAAAGCCTTTAGATTCAAGTGCCATGGAAAACACATTCGTCCCTCTTATAACTGAAACAAAGGTTGGTATCAAAAGTGGAACGTATTTTTTAACCTTTTCCAAAAGGGATCCGGAATCAAGGTCAAGTCCCCTGGATTTTTGAGCTTGAGTTATTGTATAGCTTGTAGCAACTATCATTGGTACAAGCCTTATGGCAGTTGAAAATGCAAATGCTGCTCTATATGGAAGTCCCAATTTAACCAAGCCTAAGGATATCTCCTCCATTTTTGTGGAGCTTAAGAAAATCATACCTGATATAATCATTACGCTTATCTTTATTGCAGAGGTAATCCCCTTCATTAATCCCTCCTGGGTAATAGGTCCAAGTATTTTGGTTGGTCCCCCTCCTGTTAATGACCATAGAACAATGGACATTAATGAAACCATAAAAAGTACTATTCTAATTCTTTTAAGATTTGAAAGGGTTTTTCCTGCTGAAGCATAAATAAGTACTAATACAGCTGCTACTGCCAAACCTGGCAAAGACTTTACTATAATTACAACTATAAAGGATAAAATCATAACTATCATTTTAGTTCTCGGGTCAAGCTTGTGTACAAATGTATCTCTATCAAGATATAAAAACATGTCCATTATTTACTAACCCCCTTTGTACACTCAATCATTTCATTAATTGAGAGAACAGTATTCCCAAGCATATTGCTCAAGTTAACTATGTGAGGAGTTTTAAGATAGGAGTCTAGAAGCTCCTCTTCCTTTTCAAATACATTCCTGGTTCTTCCATACATTGTCATTAATCCATCCTTTATTACAGCTACTCTATGGGCATACTCTGAAACAACCCACATGGTATGGGTGATCATAATTATTGTATGACCGCTTTCATTTAGCTTTTTAACTAGCTCCATCATCTGCCTTTGCTCTTTATAATCCAGACCTGTTGTTGGTTCATCAAGTATTATTACCTTTGGTCTTGCTGAAAGGATTGATGCAACTGCAATCCTCTGTCTTTCACCCTTAGTAAGTGAGAATGGGTCCTCCTGTTCATAGCCCTCCATGTCAACAGCTTTTAACGCTTCCTTAACTCTTGAATCAATATCCTCCTTGGAGCATCCTCTGATTTTAGGACTAAAGGCTACCTCATCATATACTGTATCTGCAAATATCTGGTGGTCAGGATTTTGAAAAACATAGCCTACTTCCTTCCCTATTTCAAATATGGAGGTGCTCTTAGTATCCTTCCCATTAACAATTACACTTCCTGTGGTTGGAACTAAAAGTCCGTTAAGATGCTTAACAAATGTAGTCTTTCCACTTCCGTTATGCCCAAGTATTGCTATGAATTCTCCTTCTCTTATTTGAAGATCTATTCCTTTAAGTACTTTATTTCCATTAGGATATGTATGTTCTAGATTCTTTACATCTATTACTATCACACCATACTTTGATTCCTTCTCATTATCCAAAGCTAAAAGCAGGTTATATTTTTCTAAATCTATTACAAGTCCTAGTTCTTTAAATTTATTCAGTCCTTCCTCTGGAGTCAATGGAAGCTCCTCCTGTTTTAGATTAGTTACTTCCTTAAAATATTTTGGAACCTGAAGGGACATTATCCCAATGTCATCTGTAAGCTCTACTTCCTTTAAAATATCTCTAGGACATCCATCCCTTATTATTTTTCCATTTTCCATTATTATTAGTCTATCTGCAAAGAGTGCCTCCTCTGTTTCATGTTCTATTATTAAAAGTGTAAGCTCTCTATTTTCATGAAGCTCCTTTGCAATATTAAATATTCCAAGCTTTCCAAGTGGATCAAGGTCCGTTGTAGGCTCGTCCATGCATACAATTTTAGGCTGGGTTGCAAGTACTGAACCTATTGCAAGCCTTTGCTTTTGCCCACCTGAAAGTGTTGATGGCTGTCTATCCTCAAAACCCTCCAGCTTTACTATTTTCAGTACCCTTTCTATTCTTCTTGTCATTTCCTCCCTTGGTACAGCAAAGTTCTCAGGTCCAAATGCAACCTCAAGCTTTGTGTTTGTTGAAAATAGCTGTGCCTCGAAGTCCTGAAATACTAATCCGATGGTTTCAGCATTTTTGCTGACTGTATTAGCCTTAGCGTTTTCCCCATCAAGGAGAACCTCTCCAGTGTATTTTCCTTTAATAAAGTGTGGTATAAGTCCATTAAGGCAATTGGCAAGTGTGGATTTTCCTGAACCACTTGGTCCCATAATAACAATGAACTGTCCCTTTTCCACATCAATATTAATGTCCTCAATGGCATTCCTATCCTTCTGGTCCTTATACCTAAAGCTTAAGGCTTTTATCTCAATAGCCTTGTTCCCATTACTACCCAAATTATCCCCCATATATCATACCCTCCATACCTTGAATTTATTTAAATTTCAGTGTATTTT